>NZ_WQMP01000020.1:0-10999 GCF_013366855.1 Wolbachia endosymbiont of Madathamugadia hiepei | reverse complement strand
GTTTCTCTATTTGTAGCTAAGTTAAACTACCAGTTTTTGCTACATCTTTCCTTATTTTCTCATGATAAACTTTTTTCACAGAGACTAGATTCCAGCGTCACGCGCTGGAATGACAGGTCTATGGGTGTTATCCAAGCAGCCTTTTTTGTCATTCAAGTAACCTTTCTTGTCATCCCAGTGCTCCGACACTGAGATCCAGTTTTCCATAAGAACAGCGCATTTTAACATAACTTTTATGCCCACTAGCCTAATAAAGTTCCTGGATTCCAGCGTCACGTGCTGGAATGACACCACTTGTTGTAAAAACAAATGTTCGTTCATAAATTGCAACTAGCTATAAATATTTAAGAAATTTACCAAGTGAGAAAAAAAGCAAAAGAAGCCCCGGTCGGTGGCTAATTATTTATATGTACCTCAAATATCGGCATTTTTATTCTCAGCGCTACGATTCAGCTACTTTTAAATGTAAATAACCAAAACTATAAACGTTAAGAAATTTACTAAGCAGAAAAAAAAGACAAAAGAAATCCCGTGGTAGAAGTTGCTCACTCTCTAATCCTGCAAATTGGCGTACTATACTGTCTTAAACGACTTATAAGCGCGTTTCAGCTTGTATGGGTTAAAATCCGAAGTTTTAAAAAGACATGCAGTGCACATAGTACGTCAAATACAAGTTTTCTTGTCATTTTAACATGTACAGATTGGGAAGTTAAATAATAACTTCACTACTATGATAATGGGATTGGTGAGATTTGTCAAGTAGTTTTTTTTGTTTCATGATACACGCTGCCATGCAATAAGTTTATTGACTTCATAGCAAAAGTTACTTTAAATTAGTAGCTGTTGTTGCAGTTAAATATTAATGACTTTTTTCTTTTATTTTTTTGCAATTCTTACCATTTTATCCGCTGTTTGTGTGGTCAGCGCAAGGAATCCTGTGCATGCAGTATTATTTTTAATTTTCACTTTTGTCAACTCTGCAGCTCTTTTTATCCTCCTTGGAGCTGAGTTTATTGCTATGATGGTGCTGATAGTGTATATCGGGGCAGTTGCAGTGTTATTCCTTTTTGTAGTTATGATGCTCGATATTGACTACATAAGATTGCGTCAGGGTTTTGCAAAGCATCTGACTGTTGGTTCTATATTATGTGTCGTGTTTTTTCTCATTATCAGTTTCGTAATCCGCAGCTCAGCGCTGAATATAAGCAATGTTATAAACTATAATGCCAATAATGTGAAAGCCATCGGTAATTTGCTCTATACTGACTATATGTACGTTTTTCACCTTTCTGGCATTTTGCTACTTGTTGCAATTGTGGGCGCAATTGCTCTTACTTTGCAGGATAAGAAAAAAGGAATCAAAAGACAGAATGTATTAAAGCAATTGACACAATCCTCATCTGTAAAGTTGGTTAAGGCTAAATTTGGAAAAGGAGTAGAATGGAAATAGGATTAAATCATTTCTTGGTAGTCGCCGCCATTTTATTCACTATTGGAGTGTGCGGTATTTTCATCAATCGTAAAAGCATAATTAACATATTATTATCAATAGAGGTATTGTTGCTAGCAATTAATATCAATTTAGTCGCTTTTTCTGCTTTTACGAATGATATAGTTGGGCAAATTTTTGTCATGTTTGTGTTGACTGTTGCCGCAGCGGAGTCAGGAATAGGACTTGCAATATTAGTTGTATATTATAGAAGCCGTGGCAATATAGATGTTGAACGAGTGAACTTAATGAAAGAATGAAGGTATGACTGATATACTAAAATTAATAGTGTTTTTGCCACTTTTTAGTTCATTATTTGCAGCGCTTTTTAGAAGAGATATTTTTAGTAAGTTAATAACAACTGCAGGAATTGGGATATCTGCTGTTTTATCTTGGTATGTTTTTTTCACCTTTTCTCAAGATTATCACTTGAGTTTATTCCCTTTGTTTCCGTTGAGCGTCCTAAAAGTAAATTGGGCGATTAATGTGGATGCTCTCTCATCTTTGATGTTGATTGTAATTACCACCGTTTCGCTGGTAGTTCATCTCTATTCTATCGGTTATATGAAACATGATAAGGGAAAGTCTAGGTTCTTTTCTTGTTTATCGCTGTTTACGTTTTGCATGATTGTACTGATCGTGAGTGACAATTTTGTGCAGCTTTTCTTTGGCTGGGAAGGAGTGGGCTTGTGCTCTTATTTACTCATAGGATTTTGGTTTCAAAAATACTCTGCAAATAATGCAGCATTCAAAGCATTTGTTGTAAATAGAGTAGGGGACTTTGCGCTATTAATTGGAATTTTTCTTATTTATTACACATTTCATTCTTTGAAGTTTGCTGAAATTTTTGACACAGCTGATATTCTTGGTGCACAGAGCATTAGGGCGTTCCGTTGTGAATTCAGGGTGGTTCATGTAATATGCATATTACTTTTTATTGGCTGTATGGGAAAGTCTGCTCAGCTTGGCCTACATGTTTGGTTGCCAGATGCAATGGAAGGACCAACTCCTGTTTCTGCACTCATTCATGCAGCAACTATGGTAACGGCAGGTATATTTTTAGTAGCAAAATGTTC
The DNA here is from genome assembly GCF_013366855.1 of Wolbachia endosymbiont of Madathamugadia hiepei. Taxonomy (NCBI): domain Bacteria; kingdom Pseudomonadati; phylum Pseudomonadota; class Alphaproteobacteria; order Rickettsiales; family Anaplasmataceae; genus Wolbachia; species Wolbachia endosymbiont of Madathamugadia hiepei. Next base: position 8,434 of record NZ_WQMP01000020.1, on the reverse strand, counting down.
TCCGTTGTTTGAGCTGTCAAATGTAGCACAAGAATTGATAGTAATTGTTGGTGCGCTTACTGCCTTTTTTGCAGCTACCGTTGCGATTACTCAGAACGATATAAAGAAAATAATTGCTTATTCAACTTGCAGCCAACTTGGTTATATGTTCATGGCATGTGGCCTTTCTGCTTATAATGTCGCTATTTTTCATTTAATGACACACGCCTTTTTTAAGGCTTTATTATTCCTCAGCGCAGGTAATGTGATTCATGCAATGCATCATGAGCAAAACATTCAGAAAATGGGAAACTGCTGGAAAAAAATTCCTTGCACTTACGCTCTCATGTGGATTGGATCTCTTGCACTTTCTGGGATATTTCCATTTGCAGGTTTTTATTCAAAGGATCTAATAATTGAGCATGCTTATAGTGCTGATAGTTTTGCTTTTGCAATGAGCTTGGTTGTTGCGTTCTTTACGGCGTTTTATTCTTGGAGGTTATTGCTTCTTGCATTTCATAGCCAAAAACAAAGTAAAATTAATATACATGAAGCACCGAAAATTATGCTCATACCACTACTAATACTTGCTCTTGGATCGGTATTTTCTGGAATATGGGGAGCAAATGTTTTGAATATAACTAGTAATGCGTTTTGGAAATCAAGTTTAGTAGTTGTTAATGAGCATGAAATCCATAATTTCTTTATAAAGTTACTACCAACTCTAGTGAGTCTAAGCGGGATAGCGCTTGCGTACTTGATTTACCGCTATCAAAAATTTCAGCAGATTAAAAGTAAATTTTTACTTAAATTTTTGCAGAATAAATGGTACTTTGATGAGGTATATGATTTTGTCATAGTTGCACCGATGAAGTTTATATCTAGGTTTCTATGGAAGTTTGATGTTAAAGCTGTTGATTCATTTGGACCAAACAGTGTAGTAAGTTTGGTTAATGAGTGTTCAAAAAGTTCTATAAAGTTACAGACAGGTTACATATTTGATTATGCGTTTATTATGTTTGTTACTTTAATAATCGGTGCTTTGTATATTATTGGAATTAAATAGAAAGTGTTGTTACTTAGTATATTCTTGCTTCCACTAATAGGAGCGTTGATTTTATCTCTGATCAAGATCAATCATAAATCCATATACCTAAGATTCCTCTCTCTATTTTTTGCTGTACTGCCGTTTTTACTTAGCATTGTAGCTTGTATAGGATTTGATTATAATAATGCGGACTTCCAGCTCGTTAGCTACCCAATTAGAAACGCAGGAATAGGGGTGGATGGTATATCGCTACCTTTCCTTCTACTCACAACTTTCTTATTTGTTGTTTGTTTACTCTACAATTGCAAAATGAGTTATACAACTCTCAAGGCGTATATGGCATTATTTTTGCTGCTTGAAAGTTTTGTGGTCGGTTTCTTTATTTCACTGAATGCCGTAAGCTTTTATGTATTCTTCGAAGTTGTTCTAGTACCAATGTTCTTTATTATCGGCATTTGGGGAGGGAAACAAAGGGTGTATGCGGCATTTAAGTTGTTTCTCTATACACTTGCCGGTTCGTCGTTGTTTTTGCTTGGGTTAGTGTACATATATAACGTCTTTGGAACATTTGATATACAAAAATTAGCCACGTTAATGCCAAGTCTTGATCTTGGGGTACAATCATTGTTGTGGATTGCATTTTTTGTCTCTTTTGCAATAAAAGTACCAATGTTTCCGTTCCACACTTGGCTTCCTGATGCGCATGTGCAATCGCCAACTTCTGGATCGGTAATTTTAGCCGGCCTGCTTATTAAAATGGGAGGATACGGATTTTTAAGGTTTTCTATTCCAATGCTTCCTCAGGCAAGCTTCTATTTTTCAAATTTCATTGTTGTGTTAAGCGCAATTGCAGTAATATATGCTTCACTAGTTGCATTTGCTCAGAACGATATAAAGAAGCTAATAGCTTATTCTTCAATAGCGCACATGGGAATCGTAACTGCTGGCCTCTTTTCATTTTATGAGGAGGGGGTACTTGGTGCTGTGTTTCAAATGATTAGTCATGGCCTTATTTCTGCTGCTTTATTTTTGTGTGTTGGGATGCTATATACTCGAACTGGAACTTTGGAGATTGCAAAGTATTTTGGCATAGTAAACACGATGCCAAAATTTGGTTTTATGTTTATTTTATTTTCAATGGCCTCGATTGGGTTGCCTGGAACGTCTGGGTTTATAGGTGAGTTTTTGGCTATGATTGGAATGTTTAAGAGCATAGGATTTTTTACAGGGTTTATTGCACTTGGTACTATTTTGAGTGCAGTTTATATGCTGAACTTATGCAAGCAAACAATATGGGGAGTCAGCTATTCTAAATTATTGAATAACCGTTTAGATAGCATAGAATCTTCTGTCTTAATTCTGCTTGCAGTGCTTGTTATTTTGCTTGGATTTTACCCAACTCTTGCACTAAATTATTTAAAGCCATGTATGGCAAATTTATTAGTCAAGTATAACGTCCTATGAGCTATATACAGATATTGCCAGAAACGTTCTCTATTGTTTCCTCGTTAGTATTACTGCTGCTTGGGATCGTGTTCAACCGCCGCACTATTAACTTGCTAGCACTGGGCTGCACAGCGGTTACCTTGATTGTTTTAGTTCTCTTAGCAGAAAATAATGAAGTTTTTTTCTTCAATTCATTGTTAAAACTCAACTTATACATCAGATCGGCCCAAGGGTTGATCCTTATCGTAGGAGTTTCAATACTCTTGCTGCTGAATTTATCAAAATATGACTATAAGTATGAATTTTCAATACTGATTCTTTTTGCGCTGTTTGGCATGATTACTCTGGTTTCAGCAAATAATTTAATTTCTTTTTATTTAGCTTTTGAATTGATGAGTATACCTTTATATGTTCTTGCAAGCTTTAATAAAGATTCAGTTTATTCATGCGAAGCAGGAGTGAAATATTTTACGCTCAGTGCGTTATCTTCCTGCATCATGTTGTACGGAATGTCGCTACTTTATGGATATACAGGACAAATCGATTTTTCTCAGTTAAGTTTGTTTGTACAAAACCATCAGGTAACCTATGGAATAGTTTTTGGGTTGGTCTTTATCCTTATTGGTTTGTGTTTCAAGCTTGCTATTGTTCCTTTTCATATGTGGGCTCCGGATGTCTATCAAGGTGCACCTACCATAGTGACTGCGTTTTTTTCTACTGCTCCAAAAGCTGCACTTGTAACATTTTTAATTAGACTGATGAATGAGGAATTAGTAAATGTCAAAAATTATGTTCAACCTGTTCTTTTATATGTTTCAGCATTATCTGTGCTTATCTCAGCTTTTGGAGCTTTACGACAAAAAAACCTAAAAAGGCTGCTTGCTTACAGTTCAATAGGTCATGTTGGCTTCATATTTGCTTCGCTTTCTATTTTTACGCGGATGGGGACAGACAGCTCTTTGACGTATTTGATGATGTATATCGTTACAAGCATAGGATTGTTCTCATATTTCATACAAATTGACGATGACGATTGCAATATTGCAAATTTATCTGGTGTGGGGAAAAAACACCCGGTTTTAGCATTTCATCTTTCTATACTATTGCTTTCTATGGCGGGAATACCACCACTTGCAGGTTTTTTTGCTAAGCTGTTTATATTTAAAGGTCTAATAAACTCAGGCTTTATCAGTCTACCTTTGATCCTTGTAGTAGCAAGTGTTATATCATGTTACTACTACCTAAATATCATAAAAGCTATGTATTTTGATAAGTCTAGTGGCAATAAGATTACTTACCCTAAGGGGCTATTCATCATCACTTCAGTGGCTTCCTTAATCAATATTATTCTTTTTATATATGTAGAAGATTTATACTCGCTAATTCATTTAGTAACTAAAGGGTTATAAAGTGATTCCTGAGATATTCGAGGGCTTTCATATTCATTATTATAAAGAAGTCTCTAGCACTAATAGGGAAGCATTGGACTTAATTGATAAAGGGATATCAAATGAAACCGTTATTATTGCCGATAAGCAAACAGATGGTAGAGGGCGCACCGGAAAAAGCTGGGTTTCTCCAAAAGGCAATTTTTGTGCAAGTTTAATTACAGATCTCTTACATAATCGTTCTGGTATCATTCCAACGCTGGATTCCAGAGTCACGCGCTGGAATGATAGAGAAAATCTAAGTGAGTTAACAGAATTGACTTTTGTTACTGCTGTTGCTGTTGGCAATACATTATCATTATTTACAGGTGATAGTAACATTCAATATAAATGGCCAAATGACGTTTTGGTAGATGGTAAGAAAATAAGTGGAATATTGCTTGAAAAAAAATCTAATTCAAATTGGTTAGTTATAGGAATTGGAATTAATATTGATCATGCGCCACTTTCAGGAGCAACATGCGTTAGCAGCTACGGCGAGTCTGTGTCTAACACAGATCTATTAAAAGAACTAATAACAAACTTTAATAAACTAAGAAAACAGTGGTTATTTGACGGGTTTCATGCTATAAGAGAAATGTGGCTGAAAAGAGCGTTCAAAATGAATGAACAAATCAGCGTAAAGTTAGCTGGCAAATTGCACGAGGGGATTTTTATTGATATAGATAAAAGTGGTAGATTGGTATTGCAGCAAAAAGATGGAAGTTTAATTTATTCTGGTGCAGGTGAGTTATTTGTTAATAGTGCATTATGAATACATATGTAATTTTCGCTTACCTTGTTGGCTTTGCATTGATTGCTGGGGAACTGATTTTTACTGTTTCTTGCTATATTAAAAGCAAAAAAATCTTAGAAGGGCTTAAAAATAATAATGAAGAAAAAACATAAGCGATTACTTATAGCTTCAGGAGTTTTCTTCTTTTTAAATTGTATAGTTTTTCTCATCCTAACAACACTCAAAGAAAATATCTCATTTTTTTATACAGTAAGTGAAGCGGTAGTTTTACCAAACAATCAAAAGCCGATCCGTATCGGTGGAATGATTGTTGCGGATAGTGTGATACGCAACGAAAGTGAAGTGGTTTTTCAAATGACAGATTTTAACAAGAGCGTTGTGGTAAAATATCAGGGAATACTCCCACCGATGTTTTCAGAAAAAAATGGTGTTGTTGTACAAGGTAAAATGCTAGGCGGTGGCGCCTTTTTGGCAGACACAGTGTTTGCAAAACATGATGAAAATTATATGCCTCGAAGGCAAGTAATAAAATAGAGAATTTTTTACTTTGTACGCACGTAGCGAATAAATTTTCTCACATATTCATTTTTAGTATTTTTTATTTCTTGAACAGTTCCATGGGAGATGATGCTTCCCCCATATAATACTGCTATTTTATCAGCTATTTTAAATGCACTATGAATATTATGTGTAATCGTGATAATCGTAGGATTAAGGTCTTTAGACAGCTTCATTACTATCTCGTTTACTGCATCTGACATAATTGGATCTAGTCCTGAAGTTGGCTCGTCCAATACAATAATTTCTGGGTTGTGTGCAATTGCTCTTGCAAGCGCTACCCTTTTTTTCATTCCACCTGATAGCTCTATCGGAAACATATCTGCTATGTTTTTCTCCAGCCCGACATCACTTAACTTTTCAATTGCGAGTTGCTTTGCCTCCTTTTTGTTGATATTGAAGCGCTTCGTGTAATTAAAAGATATGTTTTCCCAGACTGTAACATAGTCGAATAAAGTGGAATTCTGGAATAAAACTCCAAATTTATTTTTGCTTTTGCTATTTATTTTAATGGACCCTGAATCCGGTGTCAGCAAGCCAATGATTGTTTTTGTTAATACAGATTTGCCACTTCCTGAGCCACCGAGTATGACTAGTGATTCTCCCTTGAATATATCAAAACTTATGTTGTTTAATATCGTTTTATCATCAAAAGATAAACTTAAGTTCGATATTGATATTATGGGACTATGCATGTATCAAAGTAATCATGTAGTTTGCTAAAATAATCAGTATGGATGATAAAACAACAGTTGATGTTGTAGCAATGCCAATTCCTCGAGCACCTTCTCTGCAGTGGTAACCGTAATAGCAGCTTGAGACGGAAATTATGACGCCAAAAGCAGTTGCTTTCACTAGCCCAGTGATAAAATCGTTCATATTGAAGAATTGAGCTGTATATTTTATGTATATATTCACATTGTGGTTAAATTCAAAAACTGCAGTGATATATCCTCCGAATATTCCTATTAGATCTGCACATACTACAAGTATAGGGAATACTATAACTGACGTTAAAATCCTTGGTGCAATTAAGTATTTGAAAGGATTGATGTTCAAGGTTGTAAGTGCATCTATTTGTTCGGTGATGCGCATAGTACCAATTTCTGCCGCAATTGATGATCCAACTTTTCCTACCATTATTAAGCTGATTAAAACTGGCCCTAACTCTTTAATGATGGTGACCGTGACAAGCTTGGGTATTACCTGCTCTTGACTAATCAATGGACCACTCAAGCTGCTTTGTAGGACTATTACTGCTCCTATGAAAACCCCTGTGATTCCAACAATTGGCAAGGAAAGAAAGCCTATCTCTATAATTTGTCTTGCTATGTTGCTTAGATAGTACGGCGGTGTAAAGCAGTGATATAGAGATTGAATAAAAAATATAAATGCACTACCAAGCCTCAACAAGAGGTTGATAAAGCACCTGCCGATTATTCTAATACCATTTATATCAAAAGAGTTCACTTTGCATTTGTCTCAGCTAAAAATCAGTTTTATTGAAAATTTTTGTTAACTTTATCGCAGAGTATAGCTAAGATATGTCCTAAGTTCAATATACTTCAGACTTCTCGCATAACAAACTCTTGATAGTGCGTTGGATTCAATAGAAACAAAAAAACTACTTGACAACCTTCACTGTTACCCTTACTAATGATGCTGAAGCTATTTGTTTATCTTCGCAATCTTTGTAGGTTAGTGACAAAAAACTTAGGGTATTTGGCGTCTCATGTTTAAATTTTTGCACTATTTGCACCTCACGTCTTTTTAAAACTTCTGATTTTTAGCTATACAAGCTCAAACGCGCTTATAAGTCGTTTAAGACAGTATAGAACGTCAAATAGATAAGGGAGAATTTGAATACTAGCTGCCCTAGAGTTTTTTTACCCTTTTTCCTGTTTAGTAAATTTCTTAACGTTTACAGTTTTGGTTATTTGCATTTAAAAGTAGCTGAATCGTAGCGCTAAGAATAAAAACGCCGATATTTGAGGTACATATAAATAATTAGCCACCGACCGGGGCTTCTTTTGCTTTTTTTTCGTTTGGTAAATTTCTTAAGCATAAAGGTTATACCAATTTTCGTTATCAAACAAGATACATAATAAATTTGCTAAACCCTTAATCGTAGGGAAACTTTTTAATTTACCATTGGGATTTGGTATAATAATGAAGTTTGGTATAAGACAATGCTTCAGTTTGCAGGTGTTTGATCGTTAATACAAGTATATATTGAATGGAAAAAATTAGACTTTACGTTGAGAAGGCGTTATCACAAGGCGTTAGTTTAGAGCTTAGTCCAAGGCAAAGTCACTATGTTTGCAACGTCATGCGACTTAAGAAGAATGCCAATATTTCTTTTTTTAATGGAAGGGATGGAGAGTGGTTAGGAGAAATAGTTGATACATCGCGTAAATTAGCAAAAGCCACACTTAAAGAATGCACCAAACGACAGCAATATGAAGAAAATTTATATCTATATTGTGCTATGGTAAAAAATGCTGCTTTAGGTAACATAATAAGGCAGGCAACTGAAATGGGGGTAACCTGCATCCAATTTATTTCGACGGAGCATACAGTAGTAAAAAATGTTAATTTGGGTAGAGCAAAATTACAGGCAATTGAAGCGGCAGAACAATGTGGTAGAACAAGTGTGCCAGAGATTTTGCCTCCTATTAATTTTCGTGATTTACCTGACTCTCAGGATAGAGGTTTTGTTTTATGTGATGAAACAGGGCAGGAAAAGTCTCCTAATGAAGTTCTGAAGAACAAAAAAAATATTGCTATTATTGTTGGTCCTGAGGGTGGTTTCTCACACAATGAACTTAGCTTTGCTGATAAGTTCTGTCAGAAATTAAGTCTAGGGAAGAGAATTTTGAGGGTAGATACTGCTGTAGTTGCTGCACTCACTTTGGCCAGTACAAGCACTATTCACCTGTACAGGGTTGCCAACGAAACTTAGAGGTGAATGACAATGATTATTATAACTTTCCTTACCGTTATCATATTCGTTGTCAATGCTTAAAGATCTAGATAACGCTAACTATGGATTAGCCGATAAAGAAAGAGCTGGAAATAGAGAGCTTTTTGGGTTGCATGGAATATGAAATGAGTGTAGAAAAGATGTGAACTAGTCTCTGTGAAAAAAGTTTATCATGAGAAAATAAGGAAAGATGTAGCAAAAACTGGTAGTTTAACTTAGCTACAAATAGAGAAATT
>NZ_WQMP01000019.1:0-11182 GCF_013366855.1 Wolbachia endosymbiont of Madathamugadia hiepei | reverse complement strand
TTTTTTCTACGCTTATTTCATATTCTTTACAACGCAAAAAACCTTCCATTTCCAACTCTTTCTTTATCGGCTAATCCATAGTTAGCGTTACTAGGATAGTGATGAAAAGAAGTGCAAGCCAGAAAATATGTTTTCCATAATCTAATTAACAATATAAGTAATATCTGGATGACCACATGGTTCAGCAACTACCTGTAACAACTTTGAACTAACATCCTTCTGACTTTCTTTCATAACTTCGATAAATGTTTCATTAAGTTTTCCACTGCTAGCATCTTGTTTATTTAATAACACATAATCTTTAAAATCAGTTTTGTTCCAATGATGAAGGGCATAAACTGCAGTGAAAAGCAGTAGAGTACATGAAATTGCAACGACTGGCCAGTAAATGGTAGGATTTGTGTATAAATTTACTATATTACTCAAACCACCTGTTGAATACAGTGTTAAAGGAAAGGTTATGCTTCCAGTAATAAGAACTGTGCTTAAAATAGGAAGCCATAGTCTATCATTGACTAATGAATTTACTTTACTCTTGTAACAGATTGGCCGTCCTATAAGTTCTACAATTTTTGCACTATTTTTTTCTTGTCCTTGAAGAGGATGGAACGTAAAGTAAACGCGATTACCGTTACTATATTTTAATACCAAGGACTTGATACACTTGTCTTTCGGTAGTGTATCTAATATCTCATCTAGAACTTTTTGAGTATCTCTTTCTTTAATCTTATGTTCCTCAGTACGGACTGCTTGTATAAGTTCCCACATAATTCCCAAGACTAAACAAGATGCTAATACCCCACCAAATATAGTGACAGGATTTACGCTGCTAATGAATCCAATAAATCCTATTTGTTGCACACTCAAGGCGATTGCCGTAATACAACACGTCGTAACAAGACCTGCAAGAGGTATTGTAACTTTTTTCTTCTGCATCACATACTTTACTTTCTGTAGAAATCTGTTTGTTTTTTTACCATCTAAGAGCAAAGACTTTCCAGAGCCATTTTCGCTCGTATACGATGGTGAAGGAGTTGGAACCATACCTAAATCTTTAATATTCTGATGATTCTGTATAGGTTCTTTAATCCATTTTTCTACTTCGTCTAAATAACCATCATTCGCTGTTCTGTCTGTTTCTGTTATTAGCTCACTAGGCACGTTGATTCTTTTAAATGCAATAGTTTTTAATTCCTCTTGCACATTGTCCTTTTCTGTAACAGTTGCTCTAGGTGTTGGTGTAGGCGTTGTTGATCCATGCATACTACTCTCCAAAATTAATTACCAATACTGTGTTGATTACACTATAATTATTAAGATGTAGTAAATACTAATTTAAGGATAGATATGAAAAATTTAGTATAAAAACTGCCTATCAAAGATTCTTTCGTCTAGTGAATAATCTTTGTCAAAAAGTAGAGTGACTGTGTTCTCGTGGTCTTTCTGCATTTTTATCTGTGATATATTATGGAACTCCTTGTAATCTGATACCACAAGTGCTGGACGATTTTCCACGTCGTTAATGTCAATTTGTACTACTGTATCACTTGAGATTAACGCTCCGTTCCAATGCCTTGGGTGATAGCTATTAATAGAGGTCAGTGCAAGTAAGTTTGAGTTTAATGGTAAGATTGGGCCTCCGGCGGAAAAGTTATATGCAGCGCTACCAGTTGGGGTAGACAATATTATTCCATCCCCTCTAAATTTTTCTACTTTTAGCTTGTCATTGATAGTAATATTCATTTCTACTATTTGATTCGCTTTTCTGAAAACATATACCTCGTTTACTGCTATGTAATGGTATTTCTTGCCACCTATATCTGTAGCTTCCGTTTTTAACAAAGTGAGCTGAGTTGGGATTGTGCATTCTATGTTATAAACTAGATCTTCGCTGCGGCTAAAGCACTTATTCATCAAAAATCCAACATTACCAGTATTTACTCCATATACATGTATGTTTTTATTTCCTATCACGTAATTATGCAGGGTGCGTAGCATAAAGCCATCACCGCCAACAACTACGAGTAGATCAATTTCGGATTTATTTTCCTCTGTTATACTGATAGGATTAAATTTTTGTAACAGTTTGGATACTTCCTGCGATTTTGGTGACTCAGAAGCAACGTAGGCTATATTTTTATATTTATGCATGCTTCACTCAAAAAGAAGCAAAAACTAGAAGATACCTCCATATTTATCATTAAACTTAGCTATTTTGCTAGTTTTGCTTGCCGATCCACTTGTCAAACTTCCAGTCCATGCAGGGTGGGTTAAAGGATCTCTATCAAGTTTTACCTTATCACCTTCCTTTCCATAAGTGGAACGAGTTTCAAACTCTTGACCATTTGTCATGATTATAGTAATTTTATGATAATCAATTTCTGCCATTGCTACCTACAAACTTCTAGTTAGTTAATATTCTAGTGGATTCGATTCACTAAGTCAATTATTATTCTAAAATATTGATAAAAAATAAATAAAGTAGTATACTTGATGAAGAATAAATAATAATTATTATGATTTTTGCTTTCCCTGGTCAGGGCTCTCAGTTTGTAGGAATGGGAAGGAGCTTATATAGTGAGTTCTCTGTTGCAAGACAGGTATTTTATGAAGTAGATAGTGTACTAAGTAGAAAGTTATCTAGTTTAATTTTTGACGGCCCTATTGAAGAATTGACCATCACAGAAAATGCTCAGCCAGCTATAATGGCGGTGTCAGTTGCAATGCTACGTGTTATGGAGCATGTGTTTGGCAGGTCTCTTTTCTCTGATTGTAGCGTTCAGTATGTTTGTGGGCATTCAGTTGGCGAGTATACAGCACTGTGTGCCGCAGGAGCATTGACTCTCGAGTCTGCAGTCAAACTGCTGAAAATTCGCGGTGAAGCGATGCATGAAGCCTCTTTGAAATGTAAAGGCGGAATGGTTGCATTGCTTGGAGCAGAGATAAGCGAAGTAGAAGATATATTGAAATCAGCCAAAATTGACGGGGTTTGTGAAGTTGCAAACGATAATGGTGGTGGACAGGTAGTGGTAAGCGGCACTGCGGAAGCTCTTGAAATGTTACCCGATCTATTCAAAAACTCAAGTGTGAGGAAACTAATTAAATTGCAAGTTAGTGGACCTTTTCATTCATCTCTTATGAAACCCACTGATGAAAAACTCTTGGAATTTTTGGAAAACATTACAATAACTCGACCCCTAATTCCCTTTGTATCAAATGTTACAGCCAAAGAAGAAAGTGACCCAAAAATAATAAGAGATTTGCTTGTTAAGCAAATCATAAGCAAAGTAAGGTGGAGAGAGATGGTTTTATATATGGTAAACCGCGACGTCAACAAATTCGTTGAAATTGGGCCTAATAAAGTTTTATCTAATTTAGTCAAAAGAATTGATCAATCCATCAGTACAAAAAATATAGGTAGTATTGGTGATATTGATAATTTTCTTAATGAATCGTTAGTGTTGACAGCGGAAAATCTCGAAGTCAGTTTAAGTTAAAGTGTATAGCTAGCGCAAATAAGGTTGATTGTTAGTTCTACCAATTAAGGGAGGGGTAAGAAGTATGACAAATATTAACACTCAAGAGTACGACCTAACATTAGGCAGTACCACAGTTAAACTTTTTATTGAAAGTGATGACATAAGTGGAATTAATTTTATTAACGTGCATCAAAACGAGGTAACTTCAAGAGAGGCCGGCAAGCGCATAATCCAACAATTTGGCGGTAGGATGTTGTATATTATTCATGGCGATGGTACTTCACGTAATGTAGAATTTAATTTAAATGGTGAAGTATGAGTTTGATCCCAATCGTATATTTGACGACGTGGGTGCAGAGGCTAGTTTAAAAAAATTTGGCAATTTCTCAGAAGGTGCTTTGAAAGCAGTTAGAAATTTTGCAGAAAAAATTTTAGATTTCTTGCTTCCCGGTCAAGACATGTCATCGCTCTGCATAATAACTACAACTCTCCTAGCTACTCATTCAAAAGCTATTTTTCTCCACCACTTTCCCGTGATGTACTGAAGATTTATCCAGAAGTATGTCCAGAAAGCGGAACGGGTGAGTTTTTCTACACGACAGTTGAAGATTGGTTTGAGGCTTTAAAACAGAAGGAAGTTTTTAATATAATATTGCAAAACAACAAAGCGGTTGAAGACGATGGTTCTTTATCTGTATATGCTGGAGAAAACAATATTCGGTACTCTAATGTGGAGGCAGAGCATGGTCATTTAGAGCAGCAAATAGATATGCTATCTGCTTTACACAGTGTTTTATTTCCAAATGCAAATCAATCCCCAACGGTAGAATTAGAATAACATAAAGCGTACTGGCTGCTTATACAATCAATGAACTACCTGTTATTTCGTCTGTTTTTTTAATTCCAAGTAACTGTAAAATAGTGGGAGCGATATCAGATAACTTTCCATCTCTCAGCTTCAGACTGTTATAAGAATCAAAGCATACGATGAATGGAACTGTATTCAAAGTATGTGCCGTATGGGGTGTATTGTTTTCTTCATCGAACATGCACTCAACATTGCCGTGATCTGCCGTAACAATGAGCACAGTGTTACCCACTTCTTCAGCAGCATTGAGCACTTTCATAAGGCAATTATCTATAGCTAGCACAGCCTTCTTAGCTGCTTTCATGTTACCTGTATGACCTACCATATCAGGATTAGCGTAATTTACAACTATCAGTGCGAATTCTTGAGAATAAATTTTTTCTACAAGCTTTTCTGTGAGCTCAAAGGCTGACATTTCAGGTTGCAAATCATAAGTTTTAACTTTTGGTGAAGGAATGAGAATTCTTTCTTCACCGGGAAAAGGTTCTTCTTTGCCGCAATTGAAAAAGAAAGTTACATGAGCGTATTTTTCAGTTTCAGCAATACGTAACTGTCGTAATTTATTATCCGCTATTGCCTGTCCTAGAGTATTAGTGAAAGATGTAGGAGGAAAAAGACAGGGAATTTTTAAGTCCGCTTTGCATTGCATCATACTTAAAGTTGAAGAGAATTTTGCTACTTCAATGTAGTCTGTTTTACCAAGCAAAATACTCGCCAATTGTATCATTCGATCGGCACGAAAGTTAGCCAGTAACACTCCATCTTCTGGCTTTATACCTTGATAGTTACCTATTACTGCGGGTCTGATAAACTCATCAGTTATGTTGCTTTGGTAGTTATTGTCAATCAACGAAATCACACTATCGTGACAAGGTGCCTTTGCAAATGCGATAGCTTCGTAAGCTTCAATTGTTCTTTCCCACCTGTTATCACGGTCCATAGCGTAATAACGTCCAGAGACAGTAGCAATTCTTATGTCATTACCCTTTATACTCTCTTCAAATTCTTGAATGCATTTTTCCCCCGAATTTGGTGATGTATCTCTGCCATCTAAAAATGCATGTATCACCACTTTAATTCCGTGTTGCGATATTTTATTTGCTAGAGTTGAAATATGTTTTTGATGCGAATGAACACCACCGTCTGACACTAATCCCATTATATGGCATACGCCATGCTTACTTTTTAAATTGCCAATAAAGTTTTGTAGATTTGCATTGTTTTCTATTGTTCCTATTTCTTGATTAATGCGCTGTAGGCTTTGCATCACTACTCTGCCACTGCCAATATTCATATGGCCAACTTCTGAATTGCCTATCTGACCATCTGGTAGCCCAACATCGGCTCCACAGGAAGATAAACTGCATTTTGGGTAATTAGAGCTAATATACTGCCAACAGGGTGGATTTGCATTGCTAATAGCATTATATTGACTATTCTCTATTCCATTTCCCCAGCCATCTAGTATACATAAAACGACCGATTTAAAGTTCATACGGTGCTAGAATTCTATAGGTATAACATGATACCAAGAACAAACTCTTTCCACAATCTCTATATTGTGTGACATGAAGTTTGTAAAGGAGGAATTATCAAATATCACATAGGTGCGTCAGAACAACATTAGATCTCTTGCATGACAAACTAGTTTTAGCATGTACGAAAAAACTACTTGACAACCTGCGTCAGTTCTCTTACAATAGGATTATGGGTGTTTTAGGCCTAAAATTTATCTTTAATCTTTGTATTAAGTGACAAAAGCAGAGTATAAAACAAGGCGTGTTATGTTTAATTTTTGCAGCATGGACACTGCATGTCTTGATAATTTTTTGTCTACATTAGCTGAGCCTCGCTTATTAAGCGATGTAAGAGAGAACCGGACGCCAAGTTTTTGAGAGAACAGTAAACAACTCACATTGCGGGGTTTTTTTGTCTTTTTTTAAATTAGTTAAAAAATTAACCGATCCCATTTTTTTCACAAAAAAATTGCTTGACAAGTTTTAACGTTTCCCTTATCATAAATTATGGGTATTTACAACCCCAAGGTCAGCTACTCGTCAAGCGTATAGGACATTAACGCCAAGTTATTAAAATAGATATTGACCAGGGTTTCTTTTGCTTTTTTTTCTATTTGGTAAATATTAAAGCAATTCATAAACAAACATTTATTTTTACAGCAAGTGGTATCATTCCAGCACTTGACGCACAGCTAATGAACATTGCAATTAGCAGGTAATTTGCGTAACAGACGGTGTCATCCAAGTAGCGTACACTGGAGCCCAGCCTTTCTATAATCATCAAAACGTTATATTTTAACATAAAACAGCTACTTTTATACTCACCAACTTAATAAGATTCTTGGATGCCAGTGTCAGCTACTTGCATGACACCCTCCTACCCAATTCATGAATTACAATTAGCAATCAATATTAAGAAATTTACCAGATAGAGAAAAAAGCAAAAGAAGCTCTGGTCGGTATTTATTTTTAGTATTGGCGTTTTTATGCCTTAAACGCTGCAATTTAGCTGCTTTTAAACTACAACTAACCTTGACTTAAGCGTTAAGAAATTTACTAAGCAGAAAAAAAGACAAAAGAAATCCCGTGGTAGAAGTTGCTCACTCTCTAATCCTGCAAATTGGCGCACTATACTGTCTTAAACGACTTATAAGCGCGTTTCAGCTTGTATAGGCAAAAACCTAGAAATCTAGGTGAAATTAATAAAGACATGAGGCGCACATAGTGCAAAAAATTAAACATAAGACGCCAGCCGTGATACTTTCGTCGTTTAATCTGCACAGATTGAAGCTAAATGAATAGCTCCAACTTTATGGTAAGGGTAACGGCAAAAGTTGTCAAGTAGTTTTTTTATATTGGGTATGTGCCTAGTGCGCTGCTAAAACTGGTTTGTTATACGAGAGATCTAGTGAAAATCGACATGATGTCTCTTGACATCTGGTGAATCTATGAATAGTCTGGAATAGTTTTGTGTTAACTTAAGGAGTTATTATAACGTTTATTCAATTACTTAATAGAGAATTAGATGATTTGCATTTATTAAAACATCAGTTTTACCAATCATGGAATGAAGGAAATTTGAGTCTTGAAGCTCTACAAGTTTATGCTAAGGAATATTATCATCATATTGCCGCATTTCCTCGTTATATCAGCGGTATACATTCTTTGTGCCCAAATCTGAGAATGCGACAAGTTTTGCTTGGTAATTTAATAGAAGAAGAACAAGGCGATGAAAACCATCCAGAGTTATGGCAACGTTTTGCTGAAGGGCTTGGTGTCTCACGATCTGATCTTCGTGAAGATGCACAAATTAACGAGACACAAGAATTAGTTGATGGTTATTTTGATATTGTACGATCAGGCTTTGCAATGGGTCTTGGAGCTCTTTATGCTTATGAACGTCAAACTTCAGAGGTTTCTAAGTCTAAAATTGAAGGTCTGAAAAAGCATTATTCAATAGATGATGAGCGCTCTCTCCAATTTTTTACGGTTCACATGAATGCTGATGAATGGCACTCTGAGGAGTGCGCAAACCTTATTGCGGATTTAAATGAAGAAGAACAAGGGAAAGTTATGCAAGGTGCTAAAAAAGGAGCAAAACTTTTATGGGGTTTTCTTGATGGAATGATGAATGCTAATGTGTGTCATTAGTTGTAAGTAGATTAAACTCAATGGTGTAATGTCTGCATGTAATCTTCTTATATCTGATTTACGGCTTTGGGTTCATTTAGGGTGTAGTGCAGAAGAGAAATTCCATCCCCAATTAGTGAGTATTAATGTTGATTTTACCTTTAAGTCTCCTCCTGTAGGGCTTATAACTGATCGGCTTGAAGATACTATCTGCTATCTGGAGGTAGTGCAGAATATACAATCGCTTGCTCAAAGCAAGCAATTCAATTTAATCGAACATTTTACTCATGATGTATATGTAACCATTAGTAACCTTTTGATGCAGAAAAGGCATATTATTTCTTCTATAAGAGTGACTACTCACAAAGTTGCACCATCCGTTCCCGATGTACATGGGGGTGTTCTCTTCACCTATTACAATGCACTGCAAGAACAGGAAGATAACTAATGGTTTACATTTCTATTGGCTCAAATATAGGGAATCGCCTTTCTAATTTACAAAAGGCTGCTCAGTTACTAAAGGAGCGCTATTTTAAAGATCTAAAATCTTCGATTGTCTTAGAAACTAAGGCTATTTTACCAAATGGTGCTCCAACTGAGTGGGACAAGCCATTTTTTAACATGGTTGTGTATGGAAACTGCTCTGTTTCTCCTAAAGAGTTATTAAAGGGCCTAAAACAAATCGAATGTGACATTGGCCGTCCACAGATTCATGAAAAGTGGGCACCTCGTATTATCGACTTGGATATTTTATTATGGGATGATCTGACACTCGATACACCCTACCTTAAGATTCCTCACCCAGAATTGTTAAACAGACCATTTTTGCTTCACTTGATGGCAATGCTCAGCCCCATGGGTGATATTCCAACGACCAACAAAACGTTTGGTACTGTTGCTTACAACACTCCTAGCGTTCAAGACTGCTTTTTAAAGAGTTTTACGCTTTCACCAGAGCTTGTGGGAATTGTCAACGTCACTCCTGATTCATTTTCAGATGGTGGTCTCTATTATGAGGCAGATCAAGCAAATAAGCAGGCATTGCAACTTGTATCAGCTGGTGCAAGCGTAGTTGATCTTGGTGCTCAATCAACAAGGCCTGGATCCTCGATGCAAACCCCAGAGGAAGAATATGGACGTTTAAAACCAGTACTTGATAATCTTAGTCATTATATGAAAGCTGGCGATATTAAAGTCAGTATTGATAGTTTCTGGCCGGATGTTATTTTAAAAGCTTTGGAATATTATAACATTGCTTGGGTAAACGATGTTAAAGGAGATCTAGATGATAATACCTTAAAAGCAATTGCTAGCGGTGGGTGTAGCATCGTTATTATGCATTCACTTTCCATACCAGCACATAAGGACAACATTATTCCAGGTAACACTGACCCCGTCAATACCATAAATCACTGGGTAGAGAAAAGTATTGATAGATTACTAGCTCTAGGTTTTAATAAAAGCTCAATAATTATTGATCCTGGTATAGGTTTTGGAAAATCCCTATATCAGAATATCTGGATTTTGCGCAATATAGAAGCATTGCAAAGTTTCGGCTGCAAGGTTCTAGTGGGTCATTCTAGAAAGTCATTTATTTCTTCTTTTTCTTCAGAACTTGCCTTTAACCGAGATTTAGAAACAATTTCTATGTCATCTGTATTACACAATAAGGTTGATTTCCTTCGAGTGCATAATGTGCGCGATCACGTGCGATTTTTTGTAGCCCAAGCTGCCTTACAGGGATGATGATTATCGGAGTTATGGCCGTTGATCCAAACGGGGTAATTGGAATAAATAATGGATTGCCCTGGCATTATCCAAGTGAGCTGGAGCACTTTCGCCAGGTGACTGACAAACAAGTTATTATTATGGGAAGAAAGACATTTGAGACCATGCCTCAAAGCATATTGAAGGGTTGTGTTCCTGTTGTTTTTTCTCGTAACAAGCTAAGCTCGTGTTTTAATAGAGATATAAAATGTACTATTGTTTCTTCTGTGCAAGAGTTTCTATCAATTCCAAATAGTTGGAATTACTCCAAAATCTTCATGGTTGGTGGAGCGCAGATAGCGCACCTTTTTTTAGAGCACAATCTAATCTCAGAATTTATCATAACAAAAATTCACAAACCTTATAAAGGTGATGTATATTTCAACTTAGCACTCCTTGATGGGTGGAATAAAACTATTCTCACCGAAACAAAAGATTATACCATATGCAGGCTAATATATGCAAGTTGAAGCAATTTACACCCATCGCGTTGAATGCGGTGAAACATTAGAGAAGATTCTTGATCGCTATGTTTCAAAACTGTTGAGGGAGGAGGTTGTGCTTGCTATTACATCAAAAGTCATTTCCGTTTGCCAAAAGCAAGTAGTTCACAACACTGCCTGCTCTAAAGAAGAGCTGATTAAAAGAGAAGCTGATGCGATTGTTGATGCAGATTGCAACCCACATGGCATCTATTTGACAATTAAGGATAATATCTTAATTCCATCTGCCGGCATTGACGAATCAAACGGTGATGAGGTGTATATTCTATATCCAAAAGATGTCCAGAAAACAGCTATATCAGTATGGAACTACCTAAGGACAAAATTCTGCATAAAGTATCTTGGTATTTTAATTACAGATAGCAATATAGCACCTATGCGTCTTGGGGTTACAGGAATTGCTCTTGGTTGGTGTGGATTTGAGCCGCTTTATTCTTATGTAGGCAAGCCAGATCTTTATAGTAGGCCACTCCAGGTAACACAAATCAATCTTCTTGATGCGCTGGCAGCATCTGCTGTTTTAGTCATGGGAGAAGGGGCAGAACAAACACCAATGGCAGTCATTAGAAATGTACCAAAAATCCGCTTTCTTACTCGTCCACCGACTATAGAAGAAGAGAGAAGTGTTAAGATATCGATGGAAGAAGATCTTTATTCTCCTCTACTCATGAAAGCCCGATGGTTGAAGAACGGGGGATAAATTTATAAAGCTAGGGCATGCAGCCCGACTTTTCCTTTTATATCATACGTTAGATCTCTCGCATAGCAAACCAGCTTTAGCATATACAAAAAAACTACTTGACAACCTTCGCCGTTACCCTTAAAAGGCTAACTATGGATTAGCCGATAAAGAAAGAGCTGGAAATAGAGGGCCTTTTGGGTTGCATGGAATATGAAATAAGCGTAGAAAAGATGTGA
>NZ_WQMP01000018.1:0-11656 GCF_013366855.1 Wolbachia endosymbiont of Madathamugadia hiepei | reverse complement strand
GTGAAAAATATTTCCTCTTTCCTGGAGAAATTTGTTATATTCTTTTTAGTTACTGACTCTCATTTTCTGTGGCATATTCTTTCTTCGGTAGCCAAATAGAAACTTTATAATGAATTTTGTCAGTAACCACTAGATTTTTTAGTTGCCATGCAACAAAGCCGACCTGAGGCGGTATGACGTAGCTAGTAAATTGCTTTTTTTCTGCTTAGTTTTGGTTTGCAGGAAGTCTATCTTCAAATCTTTTGAGAATATTTCTTATTTTTGCTGCATCTTCAAACTCTAGATTCTCAGCATGTTTTAACATCTGCTTCTTTAAATTCTTTAAATCAACATTACTAATATTGATGTTTTCCTCAGCCACTACTTTGTCTCGTAGAGTATTTGATATAGCCTTTATTATAGTTTTTGGTGTAATATTATGCAGTGTATTGTATTCTTGTTGTTTCTTTCTTCTTCTTTCTGTTTCTTTCAACGCACGATCTAAAGAACCGGTCATTTTATCTGCATATAAAACTACCCTACCTTCGGCATTGCGTGCAGCACGACCTATCGTTTGAATGAGCGAAGTTTCTGATCGCAAAAATCCTTCCTTATCAGCATCCAAAATTGCAACCAATCCACATTCTGGAATATCAAGACCTTCCCGCAGTAAGTTGACACCAACTAGGACGTCAATTTCTTTCGATCTTAGTTTGCATATAATGTCAATCCTCTCCAGTGCACCAATATCTGAATGCAGGTAACTCACCTTCATATTTAGCTCACTCATATGTTCAGCTAGCTTTTCAGCCATTTTTTTTGTCAATGTGGTAATAAGAACACAAAACCCTTTCTTTATCGTTACTTGCGCTTCGTGAATCACATCATCAACTTGAGTCTCTGTTGGCTTTATAATACAGATTGGATCTGTAAGCCCCGTTGGACGAATAACTTGTTCTATGAACACATTATTGGTCTTTGCTAACTCGTATTTTCCGGGAGTAGCGGAAATGAAAATGGTTTGCGGCCGCACTGCTTCCCACTCTTCAAATTTTAATGGACGATTATCAAAAGCAGAAGGGAGCCTAAATCCGTAGTCCACCAACTTTTTTTTACGCGCCTCATTACCGCTATACATCGCGCCAATCTGAGGAACGGTAACATGACTCTCGTCGACAAATAAAATTACATCTTTAGGTAAATATTCAAACAAAGTAGGTAGTGCATCTCCAGCTTCCATGCCGTAGAGATAACGGGAATAATTTTCGATACCTTTACACACTCCTGTTGCTATCATCATTTCAATATCAAAATTGGTGCGCTGCTCAAGACGTTTTGCTTCAACAATTTTGTTCTGTGAATAGTAATAATCCAAGCGTTCATGCAGCCCTTTTTTGATCAGCTGAACCGCCTGCAATAGAGTCTCACGTGAGGTAATGTGATAGCTATTTGGGAAAATGGTGATTTTATCTATGCGCTTGATGACATTGCCGGTCATAGCATCAATCTCAGAAATTTCTTCTATTTCATTGCCCATTAGCGATAAACGCCAAGCTTTGTTTTCATAGTAGGCAGGAAATATGTCGATAGTATCGCCGCGTACTCTGAAATATCCTCTTTCAAATCTGACATCAGAGCGCTTGTACTGGAGATTAGCTAAATTATTCAGGAAATCATTAACAAGAATTTTATCTCCAGCACTTAAAGTCAGGATCATGCTGAGATAGCTCTCGGGCGAACCAAGACCATATATGCAGGAAACACTGGCAACTACAATTGTGTCCCTGCGCTCCAAAAGAGAGCAAACAGCAGAATAACGCAGCATGTCAATTCTTTCGTTAATTACAGAGTCCTTTTCAATATAAGTATCAGTTTGTGGCGAATAAGCCTCGGGCTGATAGTAATCATAATAAGAAATGAAGTATCCAACAGCATTATGGGGAAAAAATCCTCTCATTTCCTCATAAAGCTGCGCCGCCAAAGTTTTGTTGTGCGCCATAATTAATGCAGGCCTGTTTGTTCTGGCGATAACATTTGCCATAGTAAAAGTTTTTCCAGAGCCGGTAACTCCAAGTAAAACTTGATCCTTTTTATTGCTGTTTAGCCCTGCAACTAAGCTATCGATTGCTTGTGGCTGATCTCCGCCTGGTTTAAAATGTGTAACGATTTGAAATTCCATAGTTCTTATATTTTCATATACTATTAATATACTTGTTAGTATAAATAAGGTATGAAAGTGAGTGTCAATAAAAAAACTTTATCTTTTCTTTTTATAGAGCTTGCTCCAAATTTTATTGTTAGTTAACACAAAAAACACTGTTAAGATTACAAAATATGCCACCACTTTAAATCCAAGCTTGTGCCGGTGCTCTAGTTCTGGCTCTGCTGCCCATTGTAAAAAATTCACCACATCATATGCCATGTTTTCAACTGTAGTCTGCCTTGTACCGTCATACTCCACCATTTCTTCAGAAAGTGGTGGTGCCATAGCTAACTTACCTGTTGGAAAATACGGATTAAGATACAAACCGTTTTCATCTTGCTCATCATTTTGATAGCCCGTCAGCAGTGAATAGACATAATTTGCACCGTCGTGCCTCGCTTTAATAATTAGTGACAAGTCCGGTGGAACTGCACCATTATTACTTGCTGCAGCTGCTTCTTTCGAATCAAAAGGTGCGATAAAATAATCCGAAGGTATTCCCGTTCTATCAAACATTTCACCTAAATCGTTCGGACCATCTTTCACTTGATAAGAAGCTGCAATCTGTTTCACACCCTCTTCAGAAAAACCGATACCTCGCAAATTACGAAATGCTACTCTATTCATTGAATGACAAGCAGCACAAACTTCCTTATATACTTTATAGCCACGCTGAATTGATTCCCTATCAAAAGACCCGGTAATTCCATCAAAACTCCAGTCCATTTTTTTATTTGGTGATGGTGTAAATTCTTCTGCAGATGTAGGACCAGATAGGAATAACATGCAAAAAATTGCAAATACGTTCAGTCCCTTAACTAGCCATTGTTTTAGTAAAAAATAGCCTGATGTCACTTTGGCACGTGATGCTGAAATCCATTTGTTTTTTTTCTGGATCCCAGTGTCAGCTACTTGGATGACAAAAGGGTGTTCTGGGATGGTAGGATGTTTTACAGTAGATCTATTTTTAACTAGCATTACTTCATCTCCGGTACAGAATCACTTATGGTTTTTGGTGGTTTCTCCGGTTTCTCATACTTACTGAGCAGTGGTAAAACTATTATAAAGTACGTAAAATAATAAAGAGTAGAAAGCCTACTTAGAGTAATGTAAGGTTCTTTAACTTCCTGCCCCCCAAGCCAGGTAAGAAATGCAAAATTTACTACAAAGGCCCAGAAAAATTTCTTAAATAACGGGCGATAAGCGCCACTTTTAACTTTTGATTTATCGAGCCAAGGTAATAAAAACCACACTAAAATAGACCCAAACATGGTAAGCACACCAATAAGCTTATTTGGGATTGAACGCAGCATTGCATAAAAAGGTAAAAAGTACCACTCTGGTACTATATGAACCGGAGTTACCATAGGGTCAGCTTCTATATAATTATCCGGATGTCCCAAATCATTGGGAGCGTAGAAAACAAACGCAAACAAAACTATAAAAAACAGACCAAAAGTTATACAGTCCTTTACTATATAATAAGGATAGAATGAAATGGTATCGTTTTCTGATTTTACTTCTGCACCACTGGGGTTACCAGAGCCAAATCTATGCAGAGCAATGACATGCAGCATAGCTAAAGTGACAATGACGAAAGGCAGAAGGTAATGCAGAGCAAAAAAACGATTGAGCGTTGGATTATCAACAGAGAAACCGCCCCATAGCCATATAACTATTTTATCACCAATTAAAGGTATAGCTGAAAATAAGTTAGTTATAACTGTTGCACCCCAAAAGCTCATTTGTCCCCAAGGGAGAACATATCCCATAAAAGCTGTTGCCATCATTGCAAAGAACATAAATATGCCAATGAACCACACCATTTCTCGTGGCCTTTTATAAGAACCATAATATAACCCTCGCATTATATGAACATAGACTACCATAAAGAAGAGCGATGCTCCGACAGCATGAGTATAACGTATTAGCCACCCATAGTTAACGTCGCGCATGATACGCTCCACGCTGTTAAACGCATGTTCAACATGCGGAGTGTAATGCATAGCAAGAAAGATGCCCGTTATTATTTGTAAAATTAGAGCTATGCCAGCCAAAGAACCGAAGTTCCAAGCGTAATTTAGGTTTTTTGGCACTTGGTAAGAAGCAATGTGCTTTAGAAAAGAAAATATAGGTAATCTATATTCTATCCAACCCAATATACCTTTTTCTTCTTCTATCTTCGTTTTTTCTTTAGTATCACCTTGCATAACTTGAAGTTTTGTCTATATCTTTAATTTGTTTATTGTAGCAGCTTATCCTCTATAGACAATAAAAACTTTAAATTCAGATCTCTCGCACAATTGTTTGGCGATAACACACTTTTCGGTGTCATCCTAACTGTTCAGCTAGTGCAGCCCTATGTCATAGATCCCGCTAGCAAGTGCGGGACCGAGGTAAACTTCATTTATTTTAACTATAGCGATTTAAAAAGCAACACTTATTAGAAAATGAAAAGTTTAACGATTAGCACCACGACTACAAACCACAGTAAAAAATAGATCTTTCGATTTGATCTGCTCTTAACTTGAATATTTTCTAGTTTTTGATGAGCTATCAGATTTAATTTCTCTACAAGGCTGAATACTTCCTGAATTGTCTTTACGGGGTAAGAACTTTTTACTCTTTCCCTATAGCCTATTTTATTTTTATGTTGATTCTCCGTCCATGCTTCAACTATTTTCCACATATTGATTTTTGGGTAGATTTTTCTACATGTTCCCTCCAGTAAAATCATAGTTTTCTGCAGCAATAACAATTGTGTTTGAACTTTCATATCAAAATCACCAGTTATTTTGAACAATTGAGCAAGTAAACTAGCAAAAGAAATTTTCTGTATAGGCTGTCCTATAATAGGTTCACCTATTGCTCTACACGCTGTAACGAAATTTTTATGATGTGGTGAGACATAGCCAGCTCTAAAATGTACCTTTGCAACGCGATCATAATCCCGCTTTAAAAAACCTTTCAGTATCTCTATCACGTAATAGCACGTTTCGCGGTCTATTCGGCCCATGATTCCACAATCGAGGGCGATAATATTGTTGTTACTATCAACCATGAGATTTCCAGGGTGCATATCTGCATGAAAGAAACAGTCTCTATATACTTGATTGCAAAACGATTTTATAAGATTTACAGCTATTTGCTTATGATTATTTAGTTTCTCAACCTCGTATATTGGTGTTGCTTCTATCCATTCCAGCGTTAAAACTTTTTTTGAAGTCCTGCTCCAATCCGCTTGAGGTACATAAAAACCTCTGTCGTTTTTTGTGTTCTCCTTCAGCTCCGAAGAATGAGCGGCCTCAAAACGTAGGTCTAGCTCTAATCGGCAAATTTCAGCAAAAGTTTTAACTAACTCGATCGGTCTTAGCCTCTTTGATTGCTCGCTAAATCTTTCTGCAATCTCTGCAAGCCAAAAAAGTGTTTTTATATCCCTTGAAAATGCTCTCTCAATATTTGGCCTTAAAATCTTCACCGCAACTTCTTTACCTTCCGTTGTAGTTGCTTTATGCACTTGAGAAATTGACGCTGCTGCAATTGGCTCTTCAGAAAAGCTTGAGAAAATGTCGCTTAATTTGCAATTAAATTCGCTTTCTACACTTTTAACTGCTATCTTGTGTGAAAAAGATGGCAGCCTATCACATATTAACAATAAGTTATTTGTTATATCCTCATTTAAAATATCAGTACGTGATGAAATAGATTGTCCAAACTTAATAAACACTGGACCTAATTTTTCAAGAGCACACTTTAGTTTATAACCTTGTATTTTGTTTATTGACCCTCTTGAAGGAACAAGCAAGCGAGGTAATATGTTGTAACGAGTCAGCACTGCGGTTATGTACAAAAGGCGCAGAATATTTTGAATCATTTCGCTGCGTAACTGCCAAATATTTCACTCAGAGTTTTATTCTTCATAATTTCACCAGGCTTACCTTGGCAATAGATAGTATTATTTATGCAAATTATATAATCTGAACATGGTACTATGGAGTTTAAATCATGAGATGTCATAAGAATCGAAACCAGTCGTTTTTTTGCTATCTTACCGATAATATCATAAAACTTAGCCCGTGCGCTAATGTCCATTGCACTAACTGGCTCATCAAGAATAATTAAGTCAGGCTCTGCTATTAAACAGCGTGCAAGCAGCAATAATTGTGTTTGTCCTGCAGAAATTTCTGACACTTGATTCTTCAAAATGTTGCCAATACCAACCAATTCTATCGCTTTTGTAATAATTGATTGATCTTTCTTCAATTTTGTTGAGAAGCTGTTTAAAAGGAAATATTCAACTGTTATCGGCATCAAATTACTGATGCTAAAATTTTGTGGCATATAACTGATTTTTATATCGTCAGCAAACATGACACTACCAGTGCAGTTCTTATTTATACCAGCAACTGCCTTTACCAAAGAGGTTTTACCTCCACCATTTGGACCAAGTATAGTAACTACATCCCCTCTCTCTATTGATATATTAATACCATCGAGAACCTTCTTATTATCATATGCAAGAGCAAGGTTTTCTATCTTTAGGACACTGCTATTGACATTGTTTAACTTTTTGACAAAATTTAATTTTTTCTCAACGTTTTCATGAGACATTTATTGGCTTCTTTTCTATCACTTTTGTTTACACTATATCACAGTACTGCCTTTTCATCCAATTTAAAAATCGTAGCTACAATAAAGCCTATACATTCTCTTGTAGCCTCTGTTACAGATGGAATTTCAAAGCCACACTTGCTTGCCTGTACAGCATCTGCACATGATCATGTGTTAAAGCCATCTGATGCAAGTAATCTGGAATCAAGTGACGTCATATTTTACGTTGATGATGATCTAGAAACATTTGTTAAAACCTTCGCTAGAAACAATAAAAAACTTGTGCAGTTATCAAAGGTAGTTAATTTACTTCCTGCTCGACCACATTCATTCTCTAGACATATCATTCATATTCAAGACGAAAAAGACCTACACATTTGGCTTAATCCTGAAAATGCAAAGAACATGATACTTTCTATAAGTACAACGCTGTCTCGTATAGATAAAGAAAATTCTTATAAGTATAACCAAAACGCAATGAGAGCTATAAAGAAGATAGACCAAGAAACAGAAAAAATTACGAGAGAGCTGAATGACTTCAAAAATAAAAAATACATAGTCACCCACGATGCCTATCAATATTTTGAAAAATATTTTGGCTTTAATCACCCAAGTGCCATTCTTTCTATAGAAGAGGATGCTTACATAGGTATGGGAACTTTAGTGAAACTAAGAAAGATGATGAAGGAAGAAAACATTAAATGTATATTTTCTTCTTCACGAGAAGATAGCATAAAACCTAAAGCCCTCTCTAATGACGCAAAAATGGTAATTCTTGATCCTATTGGGTCGGATATAGAACCTGGAAAAGATGCATATCTCGCTATAATTAACGACATCACGCAAAATTTCAAATCTTGTTTTATTGGATCTCAGTAAAAGTTGTAGAATTACGCATTTATTTCAGTCAATCTAAAGCTGCACTAACTCGCACTCAGCAAAAAAGAAAGCTATTTCCCTACGAGCATTTTCCAAGCTATCTGAGCCATGAACTCTATTTTCACTAATGTCATCAGCAAAATCACCTCTGATTGTGCCCTTATCTGCCTGCTTTGGATCTGTCGCTCCCATAATTTGTCTGTGTTTACTTACTGCATTTTCACCGATTAAAACTTGAACTATTACAGAACCAGAGGTCATAAATTCCACTAACTCCCCAAAAAAAGGCCTATCTTTATGGATTTCATAAAATAGTTCTGCCTGTCTTCTTGTCAGTGACATCATTTTTTGCGCTATAATTTTTAGTCCGGATTTTTCGATGTAGGAATTTATATTACCTGTAATATTATTTCTCACTGCATCAGGTTTTAATATCGAAAGTGTTTTCTCAATTGCCATATTATTTCCTTATATAAGATCTTATATTTATAGATTCATTCTATTGCGAATTTTTATTTCATCAAAGTGATTTTTTGTTTATAGTTAAGAATAAACGGAGGTATTGTATGGGTGAATGTTGCCGTAAAAAAAATAGCGACACTGGTGAACAAGCTGAGTCTACTACTAAACAACCAGTTAAAACATTCGTTAATAATTTAAAATCATCAATTTTTTGTGGAACAAAAGGGTTTTTAACTTTCAGCTTGGCTTTTTTGAGTTATTTGGAATATAGCTCGCGTCACAATACAAAATTACAAGAAGGTGCTGCTTTTGCAATGAAAAGGAATATTATTCCGTTCGGTGAAATGATCACTATACCACTACTTGCTTGCTTTGCATTACCAGCTATGGTAGGCGGGTTAAGCCTTTTACAATGTGCACTTGTATGCGCTGCGTTTATGATTACCACATGTTTCGTTGTTAGAACTTTTAATCTGCGTGAGAAGTTAATGGCAAAAACTACTGACTACAGTATAGAAACAATAGACGCGAAATTTAAGAAGGATTCTATAAAATTCCCTATCTTTGATAAAAGCAGACAACATATTGAGTATAATTTGCCTAACCAAGTAAGTGAAGCAGGTAACACCTCCTTTCTCATTCCGTTTTTAGTTTTCCCTCTAAAGATTCTACAAAGTTGTATAATGCTATCTTTAGCTGCTATTGAACTTCTTGAAGCAGTGCCAAGTTTTTGCGCTGATCTGACCTTTGATAGAAGCTTTGTATCTACCAAGAGTAACCTGCAGAGATCTAGCCACCTATTGTATGCCGGTGTGAGAAATTTAGTACCTATAACCAAACTTGATGAATGTATAGCCAATCTTGTAGGCACCCCAAAAACAACTTGTTGCGGAGCCTAAATGTGTTTTATTTTGTTATCCCAGCGCTTGACGCACAGCGGTACGAGCGCGGAGGCAGTGTGTTAGCCATTTTTACCTTAAACACAAAGGTGTCATCCCAGTGCTTGACACTGGGATCCAGCGAAATTGATCGTGCACTATACAACATTTTTGGTGAAGTGACTAAAAAGCTGGATTCCAGCGTCACGCGCCGGAATGACACCACCCATTACTCAAATTATCTGCAAATTGCAATGTTCGTACACTAAAATGCTTGGCCGGCACTTTTACACAACTTCATCGAGAACGCTGTTTTTACATAGTACTTTTATACTCACCAATTTAGTGAAATCCTGGATCCCAGTGCCAGGCTACTTGGATGACACCATCTCGGTGCTCAAATCACAATGTTGTACACGCTGTAATGATGGCAAAAAGTAATCTTGTAGTTTATTTGCAAAAGACCAAATGAAAAAGGCAATCATCTTACTTAACCTAGGCGGCGCTGATTCACCAAATGCGGTCCGTCCTTTTCTATTCAATCTCTTTTACGACAGAAGAATAATAAATCTACCAAACCCCTTTCGGTTTCTTTTAGCAAAGTTTATATCCGCAAAACGAGAAAATACTGCACAAAAAATATATGAGCAGATTGGAGGCAAATCGCCAATTTTAGAGAATACGAAAATGCAAGCTGAAGCGCTTGAGCAAGAGCTTAATAGATCTGTGTTTTGTCATCCAAGTAGCGTGGAACTGGGATCTAGAAAAAAGAACTGGTCACACGCTGGAATGACACCAGGGCTGGCCAAAGTATTCATCTGCATGCGCTATTGGCACCCATTTGCTGATGAAGTTGTTAAGAGTGTGAAGCAGTTTGATCCTGATGAGGTAATTCTGCTGCCACTATATCCTCAATATTCAACTACTACAAGTTTATCGTCTATCGAAAACTGGCAAAAGAATGCTAAAAAATATGGCCTAGAATGCAATACAAAAATAATCAACCATTATTATGATAATCAAGACTTTATTGAAGCTCATACGCACCTGATAGTTAAGTACTATAACTTAGCTATCAAAATTGGTAAACCAAGAGTCCTGTTTTCAGCCCACAGCTTGCCCCTCAGCGTTATTAAGAAAGGTGACCCTTATGCCTTACAGGTAGAGGAAACAGTAAAATTAATAGTAAAAAAATTAAATATCAAAGACCTTGATTGGGTAATATGTTATCAGAGTAAGATAGGCCCCGTAAAATGGTTAGAGCCAAGCACCGAAAGTGAACTGTTGCGTGCAAAAGCTGATGGTGTACCTGTGGTTTTATCACCTATATCTTTTGTTTCTGAACATTCAGAAACGCTTGTTGAGCTTGATATAGAATATAAAGCAATGATCAAGGATGGATATTACTTTCGCATACCAACCCTCGGTACTGATTTTTTGTTTATAAAATGCTTGGTAGATTTGTGCATAAATTATCTTTAAAATCCTGACTTATAATACTTTTCCTTTAGGATTTAATATGATAAAACAACAAAAAACTATTACTTTATCAAGTATTTATGTCAAATAAACTAAAAAAGAAACAAAACATGTTTGCACAAAAGGTACATGATACTTACAGCCATAATGCTAGGAAGATAATCTGTGTTACAACAGGTTTAACAATCCTACTGTGCAAGATTTCACTACAATTTTGCTGTGAGTTTACTGACAATAACAGATCCAATATTTTTCTTATACGGAATGTCGCTTGGTGGGCAAAATTTCCGACGTCTATTCTATATATTGCCTACTCTGCATTTACTTTATATGACCTAGTCAAGGATTACAGAGACCCTAAGGGTAAAAAAGAATTAGCAAAAATTGTGGGCAAGTCAGCTAGTCTTGCAAGCAGCACTATAGAAGCGCTAATGATGTTGAAAGTCATCCATCTCTTAACTAGAAATGCAGAGGTAATAAGTTGTGTTCACTTAACTTCAACAATCCTATTCCTATTCATTTCAGAACCCATAAGCTATTATTATACATGCAAAAAGTATCAAAAGGTACATAAAGAATATCAAGATGCATGTGGAAAATATCAAGATAAAAAGGAAACTGATGAATTTACAAAATGTAAAGCTGAGATTGCTAAACGCAGAAAGAGCCTCATCACCAGCACACTAACTTTCTCATTAGGTTTGCTAAACTTCGTGTTAAGAAGGATAGAAATTGCAACCATACCGATAAACTTAGGTAATAGTATAATCTATAATTTTAATTTAAACGTAACAATTAGCATAATATATAGCGCAGTATTCCTAGTAGTCCAGCTTGACAAACTGTTTAATCAACCGATCAATGATGACCCTTCTACTGAACTTCGTGATGTTAATCATCATCATGAATCAGACAGAGAACTTTTTGCATAACCTAAACTAGGCAGAAAAAAAGACAAAAGAAGCCCTGGTCGGTATTTATTTTTAGTATTGGCGTTTTTATGCCTTAAACGCTGCAATTTAGCTGCTTTTAAATGCAACTAGTCTAAGCTATAATATTTAAGAAATTTACCAGACAGGTTAAAATGACAAGAAAACTTGTATTTGGCGTACTATTGTTTAATTTTTCGCACTATGTGCACTGCATGTCTTTTTAAAACTTCGGG
>NZ_WQMP01000017.1:0-12103 GCF_013366855.1 Wolbachia endosymbiont of Madathamugadia hiepei | reverse complement strand
TTAGAAATTGAACATACTTGCCATAGATCTCCTATTAACTTTTTAGTTCACATTTTTTCTACGCTTATTTCATATTCCATGCAACCCAAAAAGCCCTCTATTTCCAGCTCTTTCTTTATCAGCTAATCCATAGTTAGCGTGTTTTAATGTAAAATTAACGCTGATGAGGTATCTATACATTTTGTTATGTATGGAGAGTGCTATGCCTGCTTTTCTTGTTAAAAAAAAGGATTCAACTCAACCTTCGAATAATGGTTTACCCACTGAAATACAAGGTCTTATTTGATTTTTGGGTAATGAAAAAGATCGTAGGCTGTGCAGAGCTATATACGAAAGTGTAACAGAACAAGATCAAAAAAAACTAAACGATATTGCCAAAGAATGCGAATAATTGTTCAAGCAAGGAACTGATCCTAGTGTATTGACTAAGTTAGAAGAATCACTGATAGGACAAGAAAAACGTTATGATTATTACATCAACAAATTTCTTTCAGCGTTGCTACGAGGAACAATACAATCAGAAAGATTAGGACTAGATAAAATAGAGCAAGTGTTAAGAATAACTTCAGGCATTGTTAAACGGAGCAGCGAAGAGGAATATAATTATTATATCGAAACCTTTCTTCCTGCGTTGTTAGGCAAAATAAGAGAGTTGAGCGCATTATGCAAAGATGATGAGAAAAAAAATTACAGAAAATTAGAAGGAATAATTACAGAAATTATTAGCGGAAGCAATTATCAAATCGATCTTAGAAATAGTCACATAAG
The DNA here is from genome assembly GCF_013366855.1 of Wolbachia endosymbiont of Madathamugadia hiepei. Lineage (NCBI taxonomy): Bacteria > Pseudomonadati > Pseudomonadota > Alphaproteobacteria > Rickettsiales > Anaplasmataceae > Wolbachia > Wolbachia endosymbiont of Madathamugadia hiepei. The sequence goes on along the minus strand of NZ_WQMP01000017.1, from coordinate 11,335 downwards.
CAGACAAAATAACGAAGGTACTCCCCCACCCAGTGACGATCCAAATCCACCCGTGCCGAGTGAGAAAAGCCCACCATCATCACCAACAAGTAGCAGAAGGAGCAGTGTAAGCACAGCATTAAGCTTTATTGAAGATGATGATCTACAAAGAGAAGAAATTGATAATCAACCGCAACCGGAGCAGCCTGCAAATAAAGAGCAAAATATGCAAGAAAATGAAAACTCAGAACCTACAAAACAACCCAATAACAGAAATTTTCGCATTGCACTGGCAACAGGTTGTGCTCTTTCAGCAATAGGATGTCTTATTGCAGGAGTAGTGACTTTGGAGATGGTAGGGGCAGGATTGTTGGTTATGTCTGTAGTGCTTGCTGTAGCAGCAGTCACACGGTATTTAACCCTTCCTTCAAGTGAATTAACATCCACCGATTTGAGTCCTCTTATTGATGATGGTAAACAGCGGTAAAAATTAAATATATGTTACTCATAGTGAACAAACAAATTCAGTTCTTGCCTGTTGATATGAAAGTTGTTATAATCAGGTGGTGTTTAAAAGGTATTTAGTTGATGCGCATTCAATTGAATAGAGTTTTAGTTTTTATAGTCCTATTAAACTTTATTTTTACATCATACTCAGGCGAGGCGATTCCAGTAGGTAATGAACTAAAGGATGTACAAGAAACGGTAAAAAATTTTATTTCTTCATTTTCAGTTAAGGATACCTTAGAAAGTATGAGTCCTTCGACAATCATAGGATTATGTATGGCTGCAGTGATACTTGCAATATTGTTTAGGGGCCTGATCTTTTTCATGATAATGTTTGGTGTACTGGTCATGATGTTTGGTAGTACGGAAAAAGCAACTGACTACTTGAAAGAGAAGTTTAGTTTTGTAAAAGTAAAACCTGACAACGAAAAAGATAAAAATTAAGTATCACTGCCTTTATTGAACGCACATGATGTTGTATGCAGCCAAAAATACCAGCAATTAACACTAAGCTTGAAAAAAAGAATAATTTAGCATTATTAGAAAGCATTGATTTAGATTTTATCCCTTACGCTTGTCATTATGATGAAGAAACCATACTAACAAAACAGGGAGAATTATTAAAAATAATCAAGTTAGAAGATTATTCCTCTGCTGATAATTACAGCGACCTTAGAACTGAAATTAGAAAAAGCATATCAAAAAATATCGATAGTTTATATTTCACCGTTTGGATTCATACTGCCCGAAAGCGCAATAAACTGAGCTTAAAATGGAATAAAACTGGAGACTTTTCTGATAAGCTACATTCAACGTGGCTTAATAAGCTTACTGATAGTAAACTGCAGTATATAAACGAGTTATACATTGTGGTATTATTTAGCGATTTTGGCGAGCATACTAATAATTCATTTTTTCTTAGTAGAATAAAAAATCAGCATAAGCTGTCTCTACAAGAAAACCATCAGGAATTACAAAGGGTAACTGATTTAATTCAAAGTGATTTGGAGCCTTTCGGAGCTAAAAAGCTGGGCCTAAGGTTTAGTGAGTGTAAAATGTATTCTGAAATGATGGAATTTCTCCATTATATTGTTACGTTAACACACAAAGACTACCCAATATGTGAAAGGGACCTGTCGCAACATGTTAGAAACTTAAAGGTAGCTTTTGGTTTTAACACGTTTCAAACAACATTTGAAAATCAACAGAAATTTGGTTCCATTTTTTGCATAAAGGAATATCGGGAAATCCCTTTAGAAAATATAGATAGGTGTTTACAACTTGACTCTGAGTTTATTATTACAGAAATAATAATATTCACTAGTAATAACAAAGCAGTCAAAGAATTCAAAAAACAAATCAATATGCTGCAAGTCAGTGAGGATAGTACCTTACTTCAAAACCCAGAAATCAAAGAAATAATAGAACTGGAAAAAACTTCTGCTATAGACTTTTGTCAACAGAAAATTATTTTCACAATTTTTGCTGACGATAGAAAGAGACTAGCCGAAAACATCAGCGATTTGTCCGCCGTAATGTCGTTAGTCGGTTTGATGATGTTTAGAGCTGATCTACATATGGAAGATCATTTTTGGGCACAACTTCCGGGCAATTTTACTTTTGTTACACAACCGAAGAATATATTAAAAAAATATACCTGTAGCTTTGCTATGCTACATGATTTTACGTCAGGTACATTAAAAGGAGGAAGGTGGAAGGAAGCAGTAACAGTCTTTTTTTCAAAAAAAGGAAGCCCTTACTTTTTTAATTTTCATGGAAAGAAAAACAATGGTCATACTACGATACTTGGCGCTCCGAATTCAGGCAGAACTTCACTAATTAATTTCCTGTTGTCAGAATCAAGAAAATTTGACCCCAGGATTATCATATTAGACAACACCGGAAAGTCAATAATTTTTACTAAAGCGGTGAGCGGTAAATATTACATAATTGATCCAAAATATAAAGATAAAAGCTTGAAATTTAATCCACTAAACATTGAAGATAGTGCTTCCAATCGCAATATGCTAGTTGAACTGATCAAAAGAATGGTGGCTGATACAAACTCGATGGATGTGGAAGAGAAGATAAAAAAAATTGTAGATTCTATATTTGCTATACCAAGGAAGTTGCGTTCTATTTCACAAATTTCTGAAGTGCTCTTACTCCTTGGAGGCAAGATAAGTAAATGGTGCAATGATGGTGAGTTTGCTTATTTATTTCAAGATGGTGATGAATCGGACATTGACTGGGAAACAAAAACTATATCTCTTAATACTGCAGACCTTACGAAACGAAAGGAATGTATGTCCGTGATACTTTACTATTTCTTATACTCTTTTGAAGCAAAATGTGATGGCTCGTCTACAATACTTGTTTTGGATGAAGCATGGAAGATAAGTAATATTTTTCCTACGGAGAAAGAGTTTGATAACTGGATGCACAGGATGACAAAACTAAATGTTGTGGTAATTCTAAGTACTGAGAACTTAAACCTGGCATTCGCTAGCAAATTTACTCAATATCTGGATAAACACGTTGATACAAGGATTTTGATGCCGAACATCAATGCGAATAGGTTATACATGAAAGCATTTTCTCTATCGAAAGAGGAACTGAACATAATCTTGCAAACACCAACACAAGAAGGTTTATTTTTGATAAAACAGTATAAAGGACTAGTAACTTTAAATTTAGATTTGAAAGATATGCAAGAAATACACATACTTTCAGCTAATAAAGATACTATAAAGTATATGTACGAAGCAATAAAAGAAAAAGGGGAAGAAGTTAGTAAGTGGTTACCGGTGTTTTATGAGAAGTGTAAGGCTTAAAGCCAAATTTTTTTTCCTAGTGTTGGTTTTGCTTGGTGCAAATAGTGGGTACTCTGATGTTTGCCAAGGTATATATTTTCATACTGACGCTGAAGTTACAGGGAGCTCAATAGGAAAAGGTCTTTGGAGCTTCATTACTGGCAAATGGGGTGATTTAAAATTTGATCCTCACTTGTTAAAAGAAATTAAAGTAACGGCAGTGAAAGATCAAGGAATAAGTGATTATTTTAATCCGAAGATTCAGGTTTGCGACTATGAAGGAGGTAATTGTTATATACTACCCAACAAAACATCATGCCACCAGATATACGGAACGCAGGCAAGCGGAGCTGGAATTTCTGCAGCAGTTTTCATCGATTGGGAAGGAGATACAGTATTAGATGGTGGCAAAATTAAGGAAGGAATTGCGGAAGGTCTTGAATGGGAGTGGGCAGACAATGTTACTGATGAAGAAAAAGTAAAATTTGTTAATTCTCCTAAGATATGTGCTTGCAGCCAAAAAGCAGCTTGCATGGAGGGGGTTTTCTCATATCTTTCTAGAATAGGTGAAGGAGCAAATATTTTCCGTCTTGGAGATATGGCAAATACCTGTGATACCTGCTACCAAACAACAGTAAAATGTGCTCCTGTGCCACTTGCACCTAGCCCACCTCCGCTCTGTGAACAACTTGCAATGTCACCTCCACAGGTTAGAATTGTCCCTATAACAAATGAAAAAAATGATTACTTTGATCCTAAGGTTAAGGTAATAATTGGTGACCTAATAGGAAAAGACGGAGAAATCGGAGAAAAGTTAGATTTTCCAAGAAAGTACAGAAAGGATAAGGCTGGGGAGAGCCCTACTCCGGGTGAAGTTAGGGAGCATTCTATCTTAGATAGAGATGGTACTACACACTACTTTGAAACATACAGAAAAAAAAGTAAACTCTGCACTGAATACCGCGGTACCGAAAAGGAGGAATCTCAAAGAAGATTGCAATTTCCTGCTCGTTGTTTTCCGGTGCCACCTGCTCCAGAGCCTAAGGGAGTGGAGGTAGTAAATGAAAATACGTTAAAAATAGAAATAAAGATGAGCAGAGAAAATTGCATGAAACAAGTAAATGGAAGTTATAGTGATGGCTATTGTACTTTTAACATCAGTTTTGATGCTAGTGAAGATAGGAAAAAAATTGACCCACGGTCTTTTAGAGTGGTAAAACCAAAAGTAGTTAAAAAAACAACTAAGAATAGTAATGATGAGAGTAACATCACTGATGTTATAGAAGGTATATTGAGAAAGAATCCTCAGCTTAAAATTTTGGAAAAATATGGGCTTACTCCTAATATTGGGATCAAGTTTCCTAATGGTGAGGATTACAGTATAACAAATCCTGACAAATCCAGTAAAAAAGGATCAACTAAGTTGGAATTAGATGATATGGGACTACCAAAAATAGAAGTGAGATACATGAGAGTAAAGGATCAAACAAACTCTAAAAGAAAAATGCTTTGTCTTTCTGGTTGGAAGCCAGAACCAGAAGAGTTTGTACTTAAAAGAGAAAGTGAGAAGGGAAAAAGTGAGATAATATTATTAAAATCAATGGGGGTAAGGTACATTAAGTATAATACTGTTTATTCAAAGGAGTCGAATCAACTTTATTATTTCCCTTGTAACGAAACAACTGATGTTTTGGCAAAGCCACAGAGCGAGCTAGATAAAATAATATTCAATAAGTGGGGATATATTTCCATTCCTGAAGAAAGTACGAATAGAAACAATTGCATTGCGGAAAAGGATGATGAAATGGATATAAAACAGGATTGCAACAAATGCAAGATAGTATATAAATTAATAGATGGGGAGCGTAAGGAAAAATGTGAACAAGGTCAAGATGGCTGTCTCTGCTTAGGTGAAGCATGTAGTCGCTCAACACAATATTTGAACAAAGAAGATGGTTTATTATTTTACTTAAGATATGAGGAAGTGGATTGTAAAGATAAAGATGGTAAAACACTAAAAAACGAAAAAGGTGAAATACAAAAGTGCACACAATTGAAAGATCAACTGGTTAAAGCAAACAGACCAGAGGTTTTTTATGCTGATAAATTGTGTAGGCTTTACTTAAAGAATTTAGGAAAGGGAGTGTTAGAAGTAATAAAAAAACGGCTGAGGAATAAGAATCCTAGCTTGCCAACAAAATCGTACAAATTTTCAGGTAATAATGATTACACAGATGACTTATCACAATACGATTATATTGAAATAGAGGCATGGGGAGGTGGTGGAGCAGGTTACTTTAGTCAATCATCTAGTGGCCTGCTAGGAATGCCAGGAGATTATATTAAAGCTAAATTGAAAATTGATCCTGATCATCCTATAATAAGAGTCGAAGTGGGGGAAGTCGGCAGACAAGAATATAACAATATGAATGGAAAACCAACTTTAGTAAAAATGTGCGATTTACACAAACAAAATTGCTTGCCATTAATTACTGTTAAAGGTGGGAGATATGATATGAGGAATTGGAAAGTGACAAAGATCCATGCAAAAAATTTAAAGTTAGGGAACCCAAAGATAGCATTGAGTCGTGGAAGCATTGGTAGCTTTGCAAACAAAGACAAACAAATAGCATATATAGAAGATGGTCAAATGAAATATAAAGATGTAGAAGAATGTAGAGAAGATTATGTTGGTGGGGCATATGGTGCAGGTGGCTGTATTGACAAAAGTAGAGGAATCTACGGTAGAGGTTCTCCTGGTTATGTAAAAATTAGTGCTAAAAAAACTGATTACGAAGAAATTGATTATGGAAGAGTAGATAAAGAAGTGGAGGAAATAATTGATGCCCTTGTAAAAAATCCAGGTAGCGATCCTCATGTCAGCGATTTAATTAAAAAACTTTATCCAAACATAATCAAGGAAATAAAGAAGGAAATCAAAAAAGAACTGCTAGGGGTCAAAGCCAAAAGATTCTAAATTGTAGCTTAAAGTGCCTTAACACCATGAATTTTGCCTCTTACTTTAATAATTAATTAAAGTAAATCACGTATTAATTTGCTATTCAGTTTAATTGCTGTATTTTAACAAAAAGGTACAGCTAATGTAAGGGGGTGCTTTATGTCTTTGAGTAATAAGATTTCTGGGCTAATAGAACAACAATTTAACATTAAAAACCATGACAACTATTTGGCTTACGCTATACACAAGTGGGCTGCAAGTGAAATGTCCGATTCCATTGCTCTTTGTATAACTGGCAGTGGCGAATGCAAGATCAAGTATCAAGACATTGCAAATTCATTCAACATAACAAAAGAGGAAATTGACCAGGATAATATTGAAAGTATAGGAAATAAAATAAGAAGTGAAGCTAAAAAGGAAGATAGCAAGTTTTCTGAGTTGATTTCTAGAATGGATCAATCGCTAAAAGAGCAGAGTGAAAAGTCTATTATACAAATTTTAAATTCATCTGCTGAGGAGATGTTAAGGAGTTTTTGTGGGCAATGCAATAGCTCTGCGGAGGAAAGCAGTTCCCCTGAGTCTCAAGAAATCAATAATGCACCCTCTGCTTTACCTGAAGAGCCTACCACAGAAGGTTTGGAAACTACTACCAATCAAGATCCTTTTTCAACCTAATCAATCCCATATATATACTCTTTTTGTACCCACGCTTTGTGTTTTGAGGAAGATAGCAAGCACCATTTCTCATTGCATTTTTCTATTCTCATTATAACGTATTCGTCTATTTTCATAGTAATCTTACTGTCCATATTCTGTTTTTGATATCCATAAGTATCTTCTTTTATCATCGCGTAGCGCCTGTTATTAAGCAGATTACTTTTTATCCATCCGCAGTCTTCTTTTATATCACAGACCTTTTTCCAGTTTTCAAACTCTTCTATCACTTTCAGGGGCAGATTTTTGCAAGTGTATATCCATATTACAGGATAGTGAAACCCTGGTCCTGTTCTCATATTGACTTTATTTGATTTTATTGAAACAAAGTTGCTGGCAAACAAGTTAGGACTGAATAATAAAAACAACAGGATAATAGTAGATCTATTTCTGAACCAAGATCCTAGTGTCACGCACTGGGATGACATAAGCGGTTTATTCATCATCATTCACGATTAGATTGACATAAGATAAAGAGTAAATTAAAAATTGAATAGATTTTTAATTTACAATAGATGCCCATAGAAATATTAATGCCTGCTCTTTCCCCTACAATGAGCAAAACTGGGGGAAAAATCGTGAAGTGGTGTAAAAAAGAGCAGGATAGAGTTGAAGTAGGTGATGTAATTGCTGAAATAGAGACTGATAAAGCCATAATGGAGTTTGAGTCTGTGGATGAAGGGGTTTTAGCAAAAATTCTAGTATCAGAGGGAGCAAGTGGCGTGTCTGTAAATCAACCAATAGCTCTAATGCTGGAGGAAGGAGAAGATAATAATGCACTTGATAACTATGTTTCAGCTTCTACTACCAATGTTGAAGCTAAGAAAGAAGTTGAAGCACACTCTTCAACGTTATCCAATTCTTCATCAGTGCCATATGACTCTTCAATGTCATCCAATTCTTCAGCGTCATTCAACCCTTCAACGCTATCCAATCCTTCAACGCTATCCAATCCTTCAACGCTATCCAATCCTTCAACGCTATCCAATCCTTCAATGCCATCCAACCCCTCAATGTCATCCCAGTGCTTGACACTGGGATCCAGAAAAGAAGAAGATACCAAAACAACAGAAAGTAGAATAAAAATAAGCCCATTAGCTAAGAAAATAGCTCAAAATGAAAATGTGGATATAAAACGACTAAAAGGTACTGGACCATATGGCCGTATCATTAAAGCTGACGTATTGGAGTTTTTAGATGGTGGTGTACAAATTGAAAATCGTGAAAGATCGAGCGAAGACGTTATAATCGAAGCAAGCAACATGCGCCAGGTGATAGCACAACGCCTGGTTGAGTCTAAACAGAATATACCGCATTTTTATTTAACTGTAGACTGCCGGGTTGATAAGCTAATATCGCTCAAAAACGAGATTAATTCAGCAGATGAAAACAATAAAGTAACAATTAATGATCTAATTATAAAAGCTGTGGCTTTCAGCATGAGGAAATTTCCTGATGTAAATTCTTCCTGGATAGATAATAAGATACTGAAATATGCAAATGTAGATATTTCAATTGCCGTAGCACTTGAAGATGGACTAATCACCCCCATAGTAAAAAATGCTGATAAAAAAAGTATTTTATCTATATCAAAAGAAGTGAAGGATCTAGTAAGCAGAGCAAGATCTGGAAAATTAAGACCTGAAGAATTTCAAGGAGGAGGGTTTACTATCTCCAACTTAGGCATGTTTGGTATAAAAACTTTCAGCGCTATAATTAACCCGCAGCAGTCCTGCATTATGGCTGTTGGTACATCCAAGAAACAGCCTATTGTTATCAATGAAAAAATAGAGATAGCAGAGATAATGATGATAACACTTTCTGTTGATCATAGAACAGTTGATGGAGCACTAGGGGCAAAATTTTTAAACGCCTTTAAGCATTATATAAAGAATCCTCTAGCGATGCTTCTTGAGTCTGCGTAGACATTGAACTTTTTGCAAAACCATATCAGGTTATGCAAGAAGTCTGATGCAAACCAAGGTTAATTTATGGAGGAATTTACTAATTAAACTAAAAATTAACATCCAAGTGTTACATTGTTATTATGTTTAATTGAAGTTGAGGTAAACGTTATGGAACTGAAGAAATCTAACAACATTTTTAATATAGAGAAAAAAGATAAAGACTTTTTAGAACAAATTAACGAATATAAGAAACAAGCTATTGATATTCAAAAGCACAATAACACAATCATAGAGACCATTAATGGTCAACAACGTACCTTAGATAATGTACCGAAAAGACGTCCAACAGCAGTTGAAACTTTCATTGAAAAGCACATTGCTGATATTAAAAAATGTGATGACGAGATTGCAAATGTTCTTACTAGTCAGCGGCACGAGGTTACAGTAGTGTAAGACAGTCAATGCTAATCAAAAGGTTTGAAAATCTTAGCAATATTGTAGAAATAATGAAAACAGAATATGCTAGGGTAAATATGACAATGCAAGTGTGAGCGCAATAAAAGAGCAAGTGGATATTGTTAGGGATGCTCACAAAGAATTAAGTGAAAACTTGAAAAAGCTATCTGGTTCGACTTCAAATACTATTAAACTCATGCAAGAGTAAAAAGGGCTTAAGGAAGAAATACATGAGTTAAAAAAGGAAGAGCTAAGATCACATTATAGAAGAGAAAAAGCTAGTAATAAAAATACTGCAGCAGCAGATAATAACAAAAAAATTGCAATAATGGAGGCAAAAGTTAATGAGAATGATATTAACATTAAAAACTTCCGTGGCGGAGAAAAGGTCAAGGAATTAAACAAAGGTGTAGAGAGTAGCTTGAACAAATTTGAAAGAGAGATTGACAAGTTAGAAAAAAAGGTCAGAAGTGCTGGGTACAAAGCACCAGATAAAGGTTCTGAGGTTGGCAAGCTCGTACTCACAGTTGTGAAAAAAGTAAAAGGGTCAGTAAAAAGTTTGAAAAATACTCTTGCTGAGTTAAGAAGCAAAACGGCTGAATTAGGAGAAAAAACCAAACATGATCAAGATAAGAATCTTCAAGCCAATAAGCTTATATTAAACACGCGCCAAGGGAAAATTTCCTCGGGAAAAAAACAGGAAATGCACAGCAAAGACAACATTGTAGATCGTGCAGAAATTGGGTACTTAACAAAAAGATCCAAAGAATTTTTAACTAGAGCAGAGCTGATAGGGCTAGAGCGTGACTCAGGCAAATATAGTAAAACAGGTATCAGCGCACTCAAAGAACAGGTTAAAGCTGTTCAAGACACCGGTAAAAAATTAAGCTATAACCTGAAAGAGCGATCTAATTTACCTTCAAGTATGGGCCAACTTGTAAAAGAGCAAGTCAGTCTTAGGAAGGAACTAAATAAATTAAAGCGGAAAAATCGAACCTTAGATAAATTCGAAAAAGGAGAAAAAGTTAGCAAGAGCATTATAGATAAGAGGAGAGGAGCTAACAGTAAAAAGATCGCTACCATAGAAGCAAAAGTTAGCGAAAGTGATACTAAAATAAAAAGTCTCAGCACTGGGGAAAAAGTTAGAGAGCTAAGTGAAAACGTAAAAAATAGTTTAATTGACTTCAAAAGAGAGGTTGCTAAGCTAGAGACAGAGGTTAAGAGCCTTGAAAAAGACCAGGCACCAAAGCCACTGCAACAGATAGTAAAACCATCCTTTGAACCATCAGAGACTGTTATTAAATCTTTTGAAGATATAAAAGGATATTTGCATACTCTAGCTAAGAGTGTTAACAATCATGGAGTGTATGAGGGTAGCAAAGAATATTTACAGAAAGTAGCAAATTACCTAAATGATTCTTGTATTATGGAGAGCGATAAATTACAAAAGCTAGAAACAGATCTCGGTAAACCAAATTTGACAAAAGAGCAATTTACTCAAATAACTACAGCCCTAGTAAACATAATAGATAGCTCAAAAATTGGTAAATTTGACAAGAGAGAGCTAAAAATTGTAGGTGACCACACTCAGAGGCTTGTAGAAGGAAGGGAAAACAATGAAGGAAAGAGACAAATTGATCTATAGAGTCAATAGCTGGTTTCAAAAAAATTCTTCTCACGCTTTGGTTGTCGGAAGTGGTTATATCGTTTAGGTTTTTGGCAAAACTAAACTAACATCATTCCGTTTGGAGATAACATAGTTTATACCCCAAATGTAATGATATCTTTTTTATTAGTATCATCCTTTTTGTAAAAAACATTTCCAACTCTCTCTCCCGCTTTTTCTACGCTAACTATGGATTAGCCGACGAAGAAAGAGTTGGAAATAGAGGGCTTTTTGGGTTGCATGGAATATGAAATAAGCGTAGAAAAGATGTGAACTAAAAAGTTAATAGGAGATCTATGGCAAGTATGTTCAATTTCTAATCTGTTTTTCAGGT
>NZ_WQMP01000201.1:0-939 GCF_013366855.1 Wolbachia endosymbiont of Madathamugadia hiepei | reverse complement strand
TGCTAAAGAATCTGAAAAGATTGCTCTCGCTGCAAACGCCTTGGCAAAGCTTGATATCCGAACTGCGTTTGCAGAGCTTGCAATGCAAAACAATTACGTAAAACCCATCATTGACGATAGTAAAGAATTCAATATCTGCAGCGGAAGACACCCAGTGGTTGAAGTTAACGATAAGTTCATCGCAAATAACATCAACTTAGCTGGTATACATCTAATCACTGGTCCTAATATGGCCGGAAAAAGCACTTTTCTAAGGCAAAACGCTCTCATCGCAATTTTAGCTCATATGGGGTCATTTGTGCCAGCAGATAGTGCACATATTGGTGTGATTGACAAGATATTCAGCAGGGTTGGTGCAACAGATAATATAACAGCTGGTTATTCCACCTTCATGGTAGAGATGATTGAAACAGCAACCATAGTCAATCAGGCAACAGATCGTTCCTTGGTGATACTTGATGAGATTGGCAGAGGCACAGGGGTATATGATGGCTTATCTATTGCTCAGGCAGTGATTGAACATATCCACAATGTAAACAAGTGCCGCGCCATTTTTGCAACTCATTATCATGAACTAACTAAAGTAAGCAAATACTTGAAGAACGTGAAATGTTTTTGTGTGAAAATAAAAGAATGGAACGGAGAGGTAATCTTTCTCCATGAAGTTGTTGAGGGTGTTGCAGATGAGTCATATGGAATATATGTAGCAAAACTCGCCGGCTTTCCTGATTCTGTACTGGACAGAGCAAGTGAAGTGTTTGAGGAACTGAAGGCTTGAGAGAGTAGGGTGTCATACAAGTATCTGACGCTGGTTCCTTTGTGACGATATCATCCAAGTATTCCCTTTCTTGTCATTCCAGTGCTCCGACACTGGGATGGCTTTATTGCATGGCAACTTATGCTGTGGTGATTTATGATAAATTCATGTAACCATTTCAA
>NZ_WQMP01000016.1:0-12260 GCF_013366855.1 Wolbachia endosymbiont of Madathamugadia hiepei | reverse complement strand
TCAATAGCGATGGATAAGGGATTGCGTTTTGCAATAAGAGAGGGTGGTAGAACTGTTGGTTCTGGTGTTGTTTCTGAAATTTTGGAGTAGAAAGTTTTAGTCATAGGAGTGTAGCTCAATTGGTAGAGCGCTGGTCTCCAAAACCAGAGGTTGTAGGTTCAATTCCTATCGCTCCTGCATTAATGTTGTGGTAGAAATGTTAAAAGGTTTAAGTGACTTTTTGTGTCGTATCAAGCAGGAAATACGAAAAATTGCCTGGGTGAAGAAGCAAGAAGTGTTGTCGTCTTTATTTGTTGTAGCAGTTGTTATATTGTGCTTTTCAGTTTTCTTTCATTTGATAGATTTTACGTCTCTTTATGCAATTAAAGCTTTATTTGGAATTGTTTATGGAATATAAATGGTACATTATTAAAGTTGATTACGGGCATGAGAGACACGTACGTGAGTTGGTAAATAGCAGTGCTTATTTCAAGGAGGTATTTATTCCTTATCAAACGCTAAGTGATTCAAAATCTGACATAAGCGAGTTGTGTGCAGTGTACGTATGTATGCATCTATGTGATGAGAGTAAGGATATTCTGAATCAAACACCTGGGTTCTGCAGTGATGAGCCTGGTAATTTTGAAGTAGTTTTAGATGATGAAATGAGTTTAAAGCGTAGAGAATTCGACAAATACAAATGGTATATTTTGAGGGTTGCTTCCAATTACGAAGAAAAGGTGTGTCAACACGTGTTAGAAAATTCTATGAGATTAGGAGTTAGCAATTATTTTAAGGAAGTTTTTATCCCATATGAAGAGCCAAGTGAGGCAGAATTAAGGTCTAAAAAAACTGTTACACGAAGAAAATGCTTTCCTGGTTATGTTTTTTTATATGTAAATTTATGCGATGAAGTGTTAAACTTTGTTAATAATATACCAAAGTCTCTTAAAGTTTATGGGTTCTTAAAAAATGGTAATGTTCCCAAGGTGATTTTGGATGATGAGATTCGCTCAATGTGTAATGCACTTTATGATGCTCAAGAGACGAAAAAGTTGAGTCACGGTTATGAAAAGGGAGAAAAGGTGAAAGTTAACGATGGTCTTTTTCAAAATTTTATTGGTAAAGTAGATATGATTAACGATGAGAAAAAAATTATTAATGTAGAAGTGTCAATTCTAGGTAAGCCAACAATAATAGAGTTAGATTTAGCTCAAGTAGAGAAAATAGATGGTTAATTATGAGTGTTGTGGTTGCTAAGATTAACTTATTAATGGAAGCGGGGAAGGCAGTACCTGGGCCAAAAATTGCTTCAGTGCTTGGTCCGCGCGGTATACCCGTTCCTAAGTTCTGCGAAGCTTTTAATAAAGTGACTAGCACGGCTAACGCTAACTATAAGGTAGGTGATTTAGTAACAGTACGAATCTCTGTAAAGGATGATCGCTCTCACGATCTTACTGTCAGTGGTCCGCCTGTTGCTTATTTGCTTAAGCAGGAAGCTAAATTGACCAAAAGCTCCAATAATCCAGGTAAAGAATTGGTGGCGAAGTTGCCTATGTCTGCTATAATTAAGGTAGCAAGATGTAAAATGGTTGACATGAAAGTGGATAATGAGGATTCAGCAGTGAAAATGGTTATAGGTACTGCCAAATCTATGGGTATAGAAGTTATAGAAGGTTAGACGCATGAGTACATATCACGACAATCCCAAGCAATGTTTAGAAAAGATTATTGAGTCCGCTTCAGCAAAGTTTAACGAGTCAATTGATGTTGCAGTTAATTTAGGTGTGGATTCACGTAAATCTGAAGAACAGGTGCGCGGTACAGTGATTTTGCCTAAGGGTATTGGAAAAGATATTAAAGTAGCTGTTTTTGCCCAAGATAAGCATTTATCAGAAGCTGAAAAAGCTGGTGCTGATATTGTAGGAGGGAAGGATTTAGTTGAAGAAATAAAAAAGGGTAGAAAACTAGATGTTGATTGGTGTATTACCACTCCTGATTTTATAGCAAAAATTACCCCTATTGCGAAAGTATTGGGTGCCAAGGGATTGATGCCTAATCCTAAATTTGGTACCGTAACTTCTAAAGTTGCAGAAGCTGTTAAAACCATTAAATCTGGTCAAATAAAATTTAGGACAGACAAAAATGGTATTATCCACGGTAAATTAGGAAACATCAAGTTTGGTGTTGATGATTTGCTAGAAAATTTGAAAGCCTTTCTTAAAATCATTAAAAATGGTAAACCTGTTTCTGTTAAAGGAGTGTACTTTAAGAGTGTCTTTTTAAATTCAACTATGGGCAAAGCTTATAAAATAAACAAAGTGGAAGATATAATTTAAGGGAGTAATACTGTGAAGCGTGAAAGTAAGGATGATTTTATACAGAGCATAATGAATGTGTTTGTAAATAATGATTTCTTAATACTGGTAAATTTTAAATCTATAAATGCTAGTGACTCACTAGCCCTCAGGAATGGCCTAAAGGCTGTAGCAGGCAGAATGCTAGTAGTTAAAAATACTCTAGCACGTTTAGCTTTGGAAAGAACTGATAGATTTTCCTATTTATCAGATAGGTTTTCTGGTCCTGTTGCTATTATATACTCTAGTGGTATAGTAGAAGCTGCAAAGCTGATAGTTGATTTCGTTGATGCTAATAAAAAAAAGATGTCTGTGATTTGCGCAGCTCACTTAAATCAATTGCTTACAGTAGAGGATGTTAATAAACTGGCTAAGTTGCCTTCTCTGGATGAGTTGCGTATTAAAATTATGCGTTTAATATCTTATAATATTCCTGCTCGGTTGGCGTTATCTATTAACTCACCTTCCATGAGGCTTATAAGAGTGTTAGATTATTATAGTTCTAAAAAATAAATTTGTTGTTAAGTAAGGTAGTAGTATGAGTAATGTAACAAATGATTTGGTTGATAAAATATTATCTTTAAATCTATTAGAGGCTTCTGAACTTGTAAAAGTTCTAGAAGAGAAGATAGGGTTACTCGCTGATTCTTTTGTTGGCGGAGTTGTTGGTGCTAGTGCACCTACTAGTGATAATGCTGCTAGTTCTGCTTCTCAAGAAAAAATTGAATGCAAAGTTGTAATTAAAGAAATTGATGCAAGCAAAAAAATGGAAATCATTAGAATGGTTAGAAAGGTTAATTCTACATTAGGCTTAAAAGAAGCAAAAGAGTTAGTTGAATCCTTGCCTAAGGATTTGACTGCTAATATTCCTAGAGATGAAGCAGAAAAAATAAAGCAACAACTCATTGAAGCAGGAGCAATCAAAGTGGAACTTGAATAAGATGCTTACATTTAATATGTTAATTTTATATTGATGCAGCGCTTTTAGTTAGTTTGGGGTATTTAATGATTGGTTCTTCTTATATGTGTGTTTCTAATGCTTTTGTTCCTAGGGTTTCTTATTCCAGGTCAGTTGATTTAAAAGATTCTTTGTTAGACTTAGTTAAAGTTCAAAAAGAGTCATACAAGTCATTTACTCCTGGAAGTCATGATAATGAAAGACTTGAATCTATTTTTCATTCAGTCTTTCCAGTAAATGATCCTTTGCACAGGGCTACTATTGAGTTCATAAGCTGCAGAATAGATGATCCCAAGTATGATGAGTTTGAATGTATAAAGCGCGGTATAACTTTTTCTGCTCGAGTTATTGCTTCTATACGTCTTGTTGTTGTACAAGATGGTATTTCTCTTGATGAATATAGATCGATTAAAGAGAGTGGGGATCATTCCAAGCTTGCGACTATTGTAAAATTTATAGAAGAGCAGGAAGTCCACTTTTGTGAGTTGCCGATGATGACTGATAAAGGCACTTTCATCATTAATGGGGTGGAAAAAGTTATTATCTCACAGATGCATAGGTCCCCTGGTGTATTTTTTGATAGCGATAAGGGAAAAACTTATAACTCCGGTAAATTAATTTATTCTGCTAGAATTATTCCTTATAGAGGCTCTTGGCTTGATATTGAGTTTGATGTTAAAGACCACTTGTATTTTCGTATTGATAGGAAAAGAAAATTACCAATCTCAGTTTTATTAAAAGCGTTGGGCCTGTCAAATAATGATATACTCGATAAATTTTATGAAAAGATAAAGTATGTAAAATACAAAAACGGTTGGAAAGTACCTTTTATCCCTGACAAATTTAAGGGAGTTAGGTTACCTTTTGACTTAATGGACGTTGAAGGTAATGTGCTACTTAAGGCTAATGTTCGTGTTACCTCAAGGCTAGCTAAAAAGCTATATGACAATGGATTAAAAGAGTATCTAGTGCCTTTCAATTCTATATGTGGTTTATTTCTCGCAGAAGACTTAGTAGATGGTGTTAGCTCTACGAAAATTTTATCTGCTGGTGAGTCTATAAAAGTGGAAGACGTAAAAAAGCTTGAATTACTATCTGTGGGTGAAATATCAGTCTTAAACATCGATAATCTATATGTTGGGCCTTATATATTAAATACACTTTTTCTAGATGAAAACATGTCTTATCAGGACGCGCTGTATGAAATATATAGAGTCTTGCGTCCTGGTGAAGTTCCCGTTTTAGAGATAGTAGAAGAGTTTTTTCATAATCTTTTTTTCAACCCTGAGTATTACGACCTGTCTAATATTGGTAGGTTGAAACTCAATTCTTATCTTGGGTTAAATTGTGACGAAGATTTAACTGTTTTAACACATGAAGATATTATTGAAATTGTAAGAAAAATAGTACTGTTACGTGACGGTCAAGGATCTGTGGATGATATTGATCACTTGGGAAATAGAAGAGTAAGATCAGTTGGAGAGTTTATAGAGAATCAGTTTAGAGCTGGGCTACTAAAATTGGAACGTGTAATAATTGACTCTATGTCTACTTCTAGTTTAGACAAAGTTTCCCCATCTGATTTTATTAATCCAAAAGTATTAACTAATGTCTTAAGAGATTTCTTTAATTCTTCTCAATTATCCCAGTTTATGGATCAGACTAATCCATTGTCTGAAATAACGCATAAAAGAAGGTTATCAGCATTAGGTCCTGGCGGTTTAACGAGAGATCGTGCAGGATTTGAGGTACGTGATGTTCATCCAACTCATTATGGAAGAATTTGCCCCATTGAAACCCCTGAAGGGCAAAATATAGGGCTAATCAACAGTTTGGCTATATACGCACGTGTTAATAAATATGGTTTTATTGAAAGCCCTTACAGGAAAGTAGTAAATAGGGTTGTCACTGATCAAATTGAGTATCTATCTGCAATAGATGAAGGTTCGTATTATATAGCTGATACCAGTGCAAGGCTTGATGAAAATAACCGTTTTGTTGATGACATGCTATACTGTAGGTATGCCGGTAGTTTTGCCATGGTAAGTAGCGATCAAGTGAGTTACATTGACGTATCTCCTAAACAGGTAATATCAGTTGCAGCTTCCTTGATCCCATTTTTGGAAAATGACGATGCTAACAGGGCATTAATGGGTTCAAACATGCAACGCCAAGCTGTACCTTTATTGAAGCCTACTGCTCCTTTGGTTG
This sequence comes from Wolbachia endosymbiont of Madathamugadia hiepei, assembly GCF_013366855.1. NCBI lineage: Bacteria > Pseudomonadati > Pseudomonadota > Alphaproteobacteria > Rickettsiales > Anaplasmataceae > Wolbachia > Wolbachia endosymbiont of Madathamugadia hiepei. The sequence continues at coordinate 6,755 of NZ_WQMP01000016.1, read as the reverse complement.
CAACTGGTATGGAATCTTTTGTTGCTTCTGGTTCTGGTGCTGTAGTTTTGGCAAAACGTGATGGCATAGTTGATAGCTCTGATAGTAATTCCATAGTTATACGCGCCTTTGATGAAGAAAGGGTTAACTACCTGGGTGTAGATATTTATCGTTTAAAGAAATTTCAGCGTTCCAATCATAATACTTGCATTAATCAAAGGCCACTAGTACGTGTTGGTGATTATGCTAAAGAGGGTGATGTAATAGCTGATGGTCCTGCAATTAATAGTGGTGAGCTAGCACTTGGTAAAAATTTGCTGGTCGCTTTTATGTCTTGGCAAGGTTATAATTTTGAAGACTCTATTGTCATTTCCAGTGAAGTCGTTAAAAAGGATCTATTTACTTCTATCCATATAGAAGAATTTGAATGTGTTGTACATGATACTCCTTTAGGGTCAGAGAAAATAACTCGTGCTATACCTGGTATTAATGAAGAAAATCTATACCACTTGGATGATAGTGGTATAGTAAAAATTGGTACAAGAGTGGGTCCAAGCTATATTCTAGTAGGTAAAGTTACACCTAAACCTTCTCTTTCATTACCTCCTGAAACAAAATTGTTGATGACGATTTTTGGTGAAAAGTCATTCGATTGTGCAGATTCCTCTTTGTACACATCCCCAGATGTTGAAGGAACAGTAATTGATGTGAGAGTCTTTACACGCAGGGGAGTTGAAGAGAACGAAAGGGCATTGCTTATTAAGCAAAAAGAAATGGATGATTTAGAGAAAGAGCGGGATTATGTAATCAATGTAGCTAGCGAGTATTTCTATGACGAACTAAAAAAGCTTCTCGTGCATTCTTGCTCTCAAGACCAAGAAAAACTTAACGCCATTGAACGTGAACAATGGTGGGGTATAGGGTTAAAAAACAAATCTATTTCTGAACAAGTTAAGAACTTAAAAAAAGACTTTGATGAAAAAGTATCAAATGCAATAACACAGTTTAAGCAAAAAGTAGAAAAATTAGATGAAGGTTATGACTTACCTCAGGGCGTGTCGATGTCAATAAAAGTTTTCATTGCTGTGAAGCACAGTCTACAGCCAGGAGATAAAATGGCTGGTAGGCATGGAAACAAAGGGGTGATTTCTCGAGTTGTACCAGTGGAGGATATGCCTCATTTAGAAGATGGTACTCCTGTTGATATTATTCTCAATCCTCTAGGCGTTCCATCAAGAATGAACGTGGGACAAATATTAGAAACTCATGTAGGTTGGGCTTGCAAAAAATTAGGAGAAAAAGTAGGTGACATTCTTGATGAAATCAACAAAACTAAAAGTACTTTCTGTAAGAAAATTAGGTCTCTCGACAATGATAACCCTGCAAAATTTGCAGCAGCGTGTCTTGATAACAGAAAAATTGAAGAAGTTAGTGATGAAGAAATAGCGGCTTCTATTTTTAATATATCTAATAAAAATGCACTCAATGACGAGCTAAACACATTAGTGGAAAACTATTTAAACTCTTGTAAAAGCGCACACGACAATTTACGTAACTTCCTTATTGAGGTGTATAGTTGTGGTAGTGATGTATCAATCTGTAATAGTATTCATGAGATTAGCGATAGTAACTTGATCGAGTTTGCGCATAAATTACGTGATGGTGTTCCTGTTGCTGCGCCTGCATTTGAAGGTCCAAAAGATGAAAAAATAACAAAATTATTTGAACTCGCTGGTTTGGATAACTCTGGACAAACTGTATTGTACGATGGTTGCACTGGTGAAAAATTTGATCGTAAGGTTACGGTTGGTTATATGTACATGCTTAAGTTGCACCACCTAGTTGATGATAAAATTCACGCACGTTCAGTAGGGCCTTATAGCTTGGTTACTCAGCAACCTCTTGGAGGAAAATCCCATTTTGGTGGTCAGCGTTTTGGTGAAATGGAATGTTGGGCGTTGCAAGCCTATGGTGCTGCCTATACTTTACAAGAAATGTTAACCGTGAAGTCTGATGACATTAATGGTAGGATTAAGATTTATGAATCAATAATAAAAGGTGACAGTAATTTTGAGTGTGGGACCCCTGAATCTTTTAATGTGATGATAAAAGAATTACGCTCTTTATGTCTAAATGTAGCTTTAAAGCAAAATGAGATAGTTATTGAAGACATATCTTATACTAATATTGCACAGCCTTTTGATAAGATTAGTATATCCATTGCTAGTCCTGAAAGTATTAAATCTATGTCCTATGGTGAGATAAAAGATGTCTCAACTGCAAACTATCGTACATTTAAAGTTGAAAAGGGTGGATTGTTCTGTCCTAAGGTTTTCGGTCCTGTCAATGACGACGAATGTTTATGTGGAAAATACAAAAAAAGAAGGCACAGAGGTCGTATATGTGAAAAGTGTGGAGTAGAGGTTACATCTTCTAAAGTGAGAAGAGAAAGAATGGGCCATATAGAGCTTGCATCTCCTGTTGCTCATATATGGTTTTTGAAATCGCTTCCTTCGAGGATTGGAGCATTATTAGACATGTCTCTAAGAGATATTGAGAACATTTTATATAGCGATAATTACATTGTAATAGATCCTCTTGTTTCTCCTTTTGAAAAAGGTGAGATTATTAGTGAAAAAGCCTACAATGAAGCTAAAGATAGTTATGGAACTGATAGCTTTGTGGCTATGCAAGGCGTTGAAGCTATAAGAGAGTTGCTGACTCGTCTTGATTTACACGAAATTAGAAAGAATCTAAGATTGGAGTTAGAATCTGTTACTTCCGAAATAAGAAGAAAGAAAATTATAAAGAGATTACGTATTATTGAAAACTTTATCAAATCAGGAAACAGACCTGAGTGGATGATACTCACAACTATACCTATTTTGCCACCTGATTTACGCCCTTTAGTATCGCTTGAAAGTGGTCGTCCTGCAGTTTCTGATCTGAATCATCATTATAGGACTATTATTAATAGAAATAACAGGTTGAGAAAGCTATTAAGTTTAAATCCTCCTGAAATTATGATTCGTAACGAAAAGAGAATGTTACAAGAAGCAGTTGATTCTCTTTTTGACAATAGCCGTCGTAATACTCTGACAAGTAAAGCTGGTGCTGTTGGATATAAAAAATCTATTAGCGATATGCTAAAAGGAAAACAAGGTCGGTTCCGTCAGAATCTATTAGGAAAAAGAGTGGACTACTCTGGACGTTCTGTAATAGTTGTTGGTCCAACTTTAAAGTTAAATCAGTGTGGATTGCCAAAAAGAATGGCTCTCGAATTATTCAAGCCTTTTGTCTACTCAAAGCTCAAGATGTATGGTATGGCTCCAACTATTAAGTTTGCTAGTAAGCTAATAAGAGCAGAGAAGCCAGAAGTTTGGGACATGCTTGAGGAGGTAATAAAAGAACACCCTGTGTTGTTAAATAGAGCACCTACTCTGCATAGGCTCGGTATTCAGGCTTTTGAACCAATCCTTATTGAAGGCAAAGCAATACAACTGCATCCGCTTGTCTGTACAGCGTTTAATGCTGACTTTGATGGCGATCAAATGGCAGTGCACGTGCCGATTTCATTAGAAGCTCAGCTTGAAGCTAGAGTATTGATGATGTCGACTAATAATGTTTTAAGCCCTTCTAACGGCAGACCAATCATAGTTCCTAGTAAAGATATAATACTTGGTATACACTACTTAACTTTGCAGGAACAAACCGATGAGGAAGATGATGATTTACCATTCTCGAGTGCTTTTGGTGAAATTGAACACTCTCTGAGTAATGGTACTTTGCATGTTCATTCTAGTATAAGGCATAGGATGGAATATACGAGTAGTGATGGCGAAATTTGCTATAAAACTGTTCGTACAACTCCTGGTCGCCTAATATTATGGCAGATCTTTCCTAAACATGAGAATTTGAGCTTTGACTTTGTAAATCAGGTCTTAACAGTTAAGGAAGTAACCAATATAGTTGATTTAGTATATCGTAACTGCGGTCAAAGCGCTACAGTAGAATTTTCTGATAAACTAATGATACTTGGCTTTGAGTATGCTACATTTTCTGGTACTTCTTTTAGTCGTTGTGATCTGGTTATACCCGAAACTAAAGCCACACATGTTGATCACACTAGGGATGAAATTAAAAAGTTCTCTATGCAGTATCAAGACGGGTTAATCACCAGAAGTGAAAGGTATAACAAGGTTATAGATGAATGGTCTAAGTGTACGGATATGATAGCCAATGATATGTTAAAGGCAATATCTATATACGACAGAAATAGTAAGTACAATTCAGTATATATGATGGTCAACTCTGGTGCAAGGGGTTCTACTTCACAGATGAAACAGCTAGCTGGAATGCGAGGACTTATGACTAAGCCTTCTGGTGAGATTATAGAGACACCTATAATCTCCAACTTCCGCGAAGGGTTAAACGTATTTGAGTACTTCAATTCTACTCACGGTGCACGTAAGGGTCTTGCTGATACTGCGCTTAAAACTGCAAACTCTGGATACTTAACTCGTCGTTTAGTTGATGTGTCTCAAAACTGCATAGTTACAAAGCATGACTGTAAAACCAAAAATGGTCTCGTTGTAAGAGCCACGGTTGAAGGAGGTACCATAGTTGCATCTTTAGAGAGCGTTGTGCTGGGCAGAACAGCTGCAAATGATATATATAATCCAGTGACAAAAGAATTATTGGTGAAAGCAGGAGAATTAATTGATGAAAGTAAGGTAAAGCAAATTAATATTGCAGGTCTTGACGCTGTGAAAATTAGATCACCTTTAACCTGTGAACTAAGCCCAGGTGTATGTGCTCTGTGTTATGGAAGAGACCTTGCAACTGGCAGAATTGTTTCAATAGGTGAGGCAGTTGGTGTGATAGCCGCTCAATCCGTTGGAGAGCCAGGCACTCAGTTAACGATGCGTACTTTCCACATAGGTGGAGTAATGACTAGGGGCGTTGAATCTTCAAATATTATAGCTTCTATTAATGCTAAAATAAAATTGAACAATAGTAATATAATTATAGACAAAAATGGAGATAAAATTGTAATAAGTCGTTCTTGCGAAGTTATATTGATTGATAGTCTCGGTAGTGAAAAATTGAGGCATAGTGTACCTTATGGTGCCAAGTTTTATGTAGATGAAGGTCAGTCAGTAAAAATTGGCGACAGAGTTGCAGAATGGGATCCTTATACATTACCTATTATCACGGAAAAGACTGGTACAGTATCTTATCGAGACCTAAAAGATGGAGTATCAATCACTGAGGTTATGGACGAATCTACCGGAATATCAAGTAAAGTAGTGAAGGATTGGAAATTGCACTCTGGTGGAGCTAATTTGCGTCCTCGTATAGTGTTGCTCGACGATAACGGTGAAGTAATGACACTCGCAAGTGGCGTTGAAGCATGTTATTTTATACCAATTGGTGCAGTACTAAATGTACAAGATGGCCAAAAGGTTCATGCGGGTGATATCATTACAAGAACGCCAAGAGAGTCAGTCAAAACTCGTGATATTACTGGTGGTCTACCTAGAGTCATAGAACTGTTTGAAGCACGACGTCCTAGGGAGCATGCAATTGTTAGTGAGATAGATGGTCATGTAGCATTTTCTGAGAAAGATCGGAGAGGAAAACGTAGTATATTAATTAAACCTGTAGACGAGCAGATTTCTCCGATTGAATATCTGGTATCAAGGAGCAAACACGTAATAGTCAATGAGGGTGATTTTGTACGTAAAGGTGATCTATTGATGGATGGTGATCCTGATCTTCATGATATTTTGCGTGTACTTGGACTCGAAGCTCTAGCACACTATATGGTTTCTGAAATACAGCAAGTCTATAGATTGCAGGGTGTTCGTATAGACAACAAACACTTAGAAGTAATATTGAAACAAATGTTGCAAAAAGTAGAAATTACTGATCCTGGTGATACTATGTACTTGATTGGCGAAAGCATTGGTAAGCTGGAAATTGATAGGGAAAATAATGCTATGAACAATTCTGGCAAGCAACCTGCTAGTTATCTTCCTATCTTGCAGGGAATTACGAGAGCTAGCCTTGAAACTAATTCCTTTATTTCTGCTGCCTCCTTCCAAGAGACAACGAAAGTGCTAACAGAAGCAGCATTCTGTGGAAAGGAAGATTCTTTGAGCGGGCTAAAAGAAAATGTCATAGTAGGAAGATTAATTCCTGCCGGTACAGGTTTGATTATGAGCAAGATTAGAGTACTTTCACTTTGTGATAATATAGATAAATATGAAAAATATTTTAATATTGAAACTTATGACGAAAAGCTGTTAGGAAATAATAGTTGTCACTCACATTTTGATGAGAAAGAAAGTGTAGTAGCAACAAATTATGATCAGCCAAATTGAATGAGCTAGCGAAGAGTGGCGTTTATACTATCCCATCCAGCGCAGAGCAGGTATCTATACTAGCCCAAGTAGCGCTAACTATGGATTAGAAAGAGAATAGAGAGAAGAAGGTATCCATTCAGGGAAACGGTTTAAGAAGCGATAGATAAGAGGCTGTAGAAAGGATTTAGCTCCTTTTGTATGTTAGGTATAACGAAATTATTCGCTCAAGGAATGTGTTTCCTCGCTCCGACTGTGTAAAATATGAGTTTTTGCGGTAAATGCCGTATCTGCCGCTTGGTATGGTAGTGGAATGTTTTCTAGTCTCTGTGAAAAAAGTTTATCATGAGAAAATAAGGAAAGATGTAGCAAAAACTGGTAGTTTAACTTAGCTAAAAATAGAGAAACTAC
>NZ_WQMP01000200.1:0-957 GCF_013366855.1 Wolbachia endosymbiont of Madathamugadia hiepei | reverse complement strand
GAGAGACTACGACAAACATCTTTATAAAGAGCGGCATTTGATTGAATGCTTCTTTGGAAAAATCAAGAACTTTAGACATGTTTTTTCTCGACTTGACAAGACTGCTGAGGTTTTTATGGTTTTTTTAAACTTCGTTGGTTCTCTCATATGGCTTCTCTAAAATTTTGTTCACAGAGACTAACTTATTGTTCATGAGAGGTCACACTACAAACGCTATATAAGCTAACAGTCTGCCAAACCCTATTTTTCATACCACTCGTTTATGAGTTTACTGGCATCAGAGTCCACAAAGTTCTTCAGTGGCTGTCTGACTTTTATCTCAGCTTTTTTAGGAATACACCTATCTTTACATATCGCATAATTTATACGAAAGTTAAGGTCAATATACCCTCGGCTTGGAAACACTTTCATTTTGAAGGAAAATAATACCATATCCTTGTATACGTTACTGACAAATGTTACTCTTCCTATTTTGTCTTTATGTTCTTTTGGAGTAGGCCAATAAATATCTATCTTTGATGTGTTGCCCTTGCAATCAAAAGAAGTGGGAAGACCGAAATCTCCAGGGCCCTTATAATATATATGCCAACCTGGTCTTATTGTAACCTTTATTGCACCCTCAAGGGTAAGATTTGCTTCATTTACCTTACCAATAGGCAAATCAAATTTTGCAACTTCTTCGTCAGCATGAAGTTGAGTGCAGAAAAAGAGCAAAAACAATATTAAATGTACATGTATTTTCATAAAGGCAGTTCTACCCTATATATAAAGGAAAAAATTTAGATTTTAGCTATTATAATAAACAATATTATATAAATTATTTATTAATATAACATTGTACTGATGTAGAGATATCCACCCTATTGACGCTAACTATGGATTAGCCGATAAAGAAAGAGCTGGAAATAGAGGGCTTTTTGGGTTGCATGGAATATGAAATAAGCGTAGAAAAGATGT
>NZ_WQMP01000015.1:0-12468 GCF_013366855.1 Wolbachia endosymbiont of Madathamugadia hiepei | reverse complement strand
TGTAGTAGCTGATAAGGGCTATGACAGCGATGCTTTTGTAGCCAGCCTTGAGAACAGAAAGTGCAAAGCTGTGATTCCGCCAAAGAGGAATCGAAAAGTGAAGAGAGACTACGACAAGCATCTTTATAAAGAGCGGCATTTGATTGAATGCTTCTTTGGAAAAATCAAGAACTTTAGACGTGTTTTTTCTCGATTTGACAAGACTGCTGAGGTTTTTATGGGTTTTTTAAACTTCGTTGGTTCTCTCATATGGCTTCTCTAAAATTTTGTTCACAGAGACTAGTGCCTACAATATAGATATTTCCTGTATGCAACAACTTTTTTTGAAATTGTGAGTTTGAATTGATGGTAATTTTTATACCGTTATACTCTGAGTTAGCCAGTAACTACTCTATTTCTGCCACTATTTTTTGCTTTATATAGGTATCTGTCAGCGCGTACTATAAATTTTTTAATGTTATCAAGATCAGATTTTTGCATTTTTGCAATTCCAATGCTCACAGTCACACTATGAGTTGTGTTCTCGCCTGAGAGCACAAAAGGTTTTGTGGCAATAATTTCACGTATCCTCTCTGCAACAGCGTATGCGTCTGATATATTGGTATCTGGCATTACAATAACAAATTCCTCACCACCAAACCTAGCTAGCAAATCCGTCACTCTGATATTTTCAGAAATTCTCTTCTGCATTTGCTTTAAAAGCTCATCCCCAGCGCTATGCCCAAAATCGTCATTTACTACCTTAAAATAGTCTATATCAAGTATCATAAGAGATAATCTTCTGTCCTTCTCTACAGAATCCTTAACGATGTTTTTCAAGTGCGCATCAAAATATCTTCTGTTATAACAGTTAGTTAGCGGATCCTTTATAGACATTTCTGCATTATTGAACAAGTTCATTCTCAAGGCGTCTTGATACCTCTTACGTTTCACTTGTAAATTAACTCTTGCCATTAACTCACTCTCGTCCAATGGTACTGTTAAGTAATCGTTAGCACCCACGTTAAGCGCTTTTACTAAATTGTTTTTATCATAATCTTCAGAGAGAATCAGAATTGGCGTGTAACGTGTTTCCACTTTACTGCGAAACTCAGAACACAAACGTAGGCCATCAGTTTGCGAAAATTGCATGTCAGAAATAATCAGGTCGTAGTTATCCTCAATACCAATCTTCAGTGCCTCAGTTGGATCATTCAACACTTTAATTGAACCAAAACGTTGACTCAGTACATTATATATCTGTTCCGCTTGAAAGACATCCTCATCCACAACAAGTATGTTAGCATCAAAAATCTGGTTGGAATAATCCATAATACTGCTTACTGCTACCCCACCAATTTCAGCGTTAGTTTCTCCTCTCAAACGCAACTCATCTATTACCATCTTCAAGCGTGTGAGGGACTTGATTCTCGCAGACAGAGCAGTTTCATCTATTGGTTTAGTTAGAAAGTCATCTGCACCAGCATTAATGCCCTGCACTCTATCGTGAGTGTCATGCAGCGCAGTCACCATAATTATTGGAATATGGGTTGTTAAAGGATCACTCTTTAGGCTCTTACAAACTTCAAAGCCATTTATTTTCGGCATCATGATATCGAGTAATATAATATCTGGCTGCTGCTTTGCTACCAAATCTATAGCTTCTTTACCATCATGAGCTACGATAACTGTATAGTACTCTGCTTTTAGTCGAGCTTCTAAAAGCTTAACATTAGATAGTACATCATCTACTACCAGAATCTTCGCTGTCATTGCCTTTAGATGTATTATCTATATTGTAACTAGGATAAAACTTACCATCTTTACCAACTATATAATTTACCTTCTCGACACTATACTCTTTATACAAATCTTCAATTCCGGCATCTTTTAACAATTTCCTAACTCTCGACTTTGCAATCATAAAATACCTATATATATTCTTAATAAGGTCAATAAACGCAGGTATCTTATTCTTATCAAGAACAACTATACTCACTAGTGCTACGACTAAAATTTCTGAAAGACCTATGTTGAACATTTTTCCTACGAGGCAAGTACTTTAATTCTTCTTATTATAAATATTAATTTACTTAAATCAAGCTTAGAAGCAACCATCTCATCTAAGAAACTATTATAACGTTCTATGCAATCTCTATCATTACAAGCCCAGGTTTGAACTTTATCTTCACGGTTGCCGGTGGATTTTAAAACTTTGACAGCTAGCTTATAATGATCATTGCTTAAATCATCCAATAAATCATTAATTAAGCTGCGGTCCCAATAAGAAGAATGACTTTTCATCTTGATAGCAATTGTTCTAATTAGATCAAATCTTAGTAGCGACTTTAATTTAAAGTATATTTTACCAGTGTCAAGAATAGGTAAAGATGCCTGCTCAGAAATGGATATAACGTCTAGTGCATAGGCCAAAATACACAGGTCAGCAACCTTTTTTGCTAGATCTTTATTTATATTAAGCTCCACTAAAGAAGCAGATCCATGGTGATAGACCTTCAATAGATGTTCATCTAAAACATCAGTTAGGTTCTGGCCTAAAGTCTCAATTGCATCCTTAAATTTTGTGACATCATCCAGCTCTACAGAGCCGAGTTTGCTGAGATTTTTTACTAACCAAAATGATACTCTACCGATAAACTTTTGCACATTTCTCACTATTTGCAAGTATGAGTTAACATCAATCTTGCCATCCAATTCATCAATTTTCTGCCACAGGTTATTTAAACTATATAGACGATTAACAACAATATACACATTAACTGCTTCATGCACTTTGATTCCAGTATTTTCAACTAGATTATTAATAAATATACACCCCATCCTATTCACTATGTCGTTTGCAATGCAAGTGGAGATAATTTCTCTGCGAAGTTGGTGTTTTAATATGTAATCCTTGAACTCTGTTACCATTTTTTGTGGAAAGTAGTTTAGCAAGTAATCACGACACAAGGAATCTTTTTCAGGCAAGCTGGAAAGTATAATTTCATTTTCTATTGCTGTTCTAGCGTAAGACATCAGGACAGAAAGCTGAGGAGAACTAAAGCCTCCTGCTCCAGTCAACATTCTCGCTATTTCCTCATCAGCTGGAAGAAATTCCACACTTCGGTTCAACAACCCAGATCTCTCCAAGCTGAGTAATAATCTGTGATGCTGCTCTAACCTTTCCTTAGCTTGCAAGCACTCAAGGAGTAATGCTTTTGTTTCAATTCTATTATGATCTTCAAGTACCTTAGATGCAACTTCGTCTACCATACTAGCCAGTATTTCATTCCTTTTTTCTAAGGAAACGCCCCCTCCTTTCATAATCGAAACAAACGCAATTTTGATGTTAACTTCCAAATCAGAACATATTACTCCTGCCGAATTATCAACAAAATCTGCATTGATATATCCACCCTTCTCTGCATACTCTATTCTTCCAAGCTGCGTGCAACCGAGATTACCACCCTCTATGAACATAGAAGCTCTAATATCCTCGCCATTCACTCTTAACTCATCATTTACTTTGTCACCGACCATATCATGGCTTTCACTTCTCGCTTTAACAAACGTGCCAATTCCTCCATTCCATATAAAATCCACTCTTGCTTTCAACAGATATCGGATCAAGTCATTTGGAGATAATATATCCTCAGTTATATCAAAGCATTTTTTTATTTCTTGAGAAATGTCTACTTGCTTGCTGCTGCGCTCAAATACCCCACCACCTTCAGAAATCAAATCTTTGCTATAATCCATCCAAGTTGAAAATGGCAACTCAAAGAGACGTTTACGCTCTACAAAACTCTTTTCTGCATCAGGACTCGGGTCAACAAAAATATGCATATGGTTAAATGCGCCGATTAAACGCATATTTTTTGAAAGCAGCATGCCGTTCCCAAACAGATCGCCAGCCATATCTCCAATTCCAATAACAGTTACATCTTGATAAATATCCCTATTCATTCTCCAAAAATGCCTTTGTGCTGCAATCCACGCACCTCTTGCTGTAATACCCATCTTTTTGTGGTCATAACCTGCCGATCCACCAGATGCAAATGCATCGCCAAGCCAAAAATTATACTCAGAGGCTATTTGGTTGGCATAATCAGAAAATGAAGCAGTGCCTTTATCTGCCGCAACTACTAAGTATGGATCATCTGCGTCATACCTAATCACATTTTCTGGTGGAATTATTTTACCATCAACTACATTATCAGTAATATCAAGCATTCCTCTAATAAAATTCTTATAGCACTCAACACCTTTCTCTCTTAAGATATTTTTATCTCTATAAACTTTCTTTATTATAAACCCACCCTTTGCACCAACAGGGACTATAACCGCGTTTTTCGTCATCTGAGCTTTCATGAGCCCCAAAACTTCAGTGCGAAAATCTTCTGTCCTATCTGACCACCTTAAACCACCACGCGCTAGTTTTCCTCCTCTTAAGTGTATTCCCTCAAAAAGGTTCGAATACACGTACAATTCACGATATGAACGCGGATCAGGCAAGCCATTTATTTTACTTGAATCAAATTTTGTAGATAAATATGGTTTATCATCTTGATAATAGCTGGTCCTTAAAATGGCCATTATCAAGTTAAATATCGAACGTATAACGTAATCATGTGAAACATTGCTGATCTCTTTTAAAAGCTCCTCAATTTTCTCTCTGAAGATGTCTGTAGTTTCTGCTCTATCAATATCTATACTAGGATCAAATCTTGCATGAAATAATTGTATCAAATACTTCACTATCTTTGGATACTCTGAAACTACTTTTTGAACGTATTCTGGGTTGTATTTAAATGACGTTTGCTTCAGGTAAGCACTTAGCTTCCTAATCAGAAGCACCTCTTTCCACTCCAGCCCGGCAATAATGATCAAACTGTTGAAATAGTCATTTTTAATTTCTCCTCTAAACACTTTTGCAAGCGTTATCTCAAACTGCTCTTTCAGAGTAATGTTGTCTATTAATTCATCAACCCTTGACAACACAAAATGGTGTATCCATATTCCACCGTTGATTTCTATATAATAACCATTATGAGATAGGATCTTTGCCCCCAAATTCTTAGTAATTCTCAATATCTTTGATAATTCAAGGCCGCCATTGCTCGGAGTGTAAACCTTTAATTGATAATTAAGATTGTCACAAGTAAGTCTTAAATCAACCTCACTCACTTTCTTTTTCCTTACTATCTCCAATTTCTTCATATCGTAATATGCGTCGTTAGGCTCGAAACTTTCTTGATAGCTTATCGAGAATTCCTTGCAATAACGGATGAATACATCCTCAACAGTACCGAAGGTATTATATAGGTTATCTATAAAACGATCTTCCCATTTTTCTGTAATGTTTCTCAATTTGTTTTCGATACACAGAACTTCATCATCAAGAACACTCGCACCTTCAGCCTTTAGCACCACATGCAATTTCATCAAGTCATATTCGTTTATAATGTGGTGGTTATAAATATCTGCACCTTTTGCATTTATCTCATCCTTCAATATGTCGCGTACCTTGAACATTAACCTGGTACTAGCATAACGCATCGGTATCAACACTATGCAACTAATAAAGTCCCCCACCTGTCTTAAAAACAATTTGACTCTTGGCCTAATTGCAAGAGACATGATCGAAGTACAAATTTTAAACAACTCATCTTCATTGGACTGGAATAATTCATCACAAGAGAATGCTTGCAAGATGGAAACTAAAGCCTTATTGTTGTGGCCACCAGGTATGAACCCTGCCCTTTTCTCTATTATTTCAATTTTATCCTTTATTACCGGAATAGTTCGAATATCTTGAACTTCAGCTATAGAAGTAAACAATCCAAAAAAACGCCGTTCCTTTATCACGTTACCCTGATCATTAAATTCTCTCACTCCTATACAATTCATGTACGTACGCTGATGAACTATTGAAATCAGATCTGACCTTAATATGTATAAATGATCAATGTCTACACAGGGAACCAATACATTTTGATACTCTTCACTTGCTCTCATTAAACCAAGATTTTCCTTACCACTTGGAACGAACTTCCCATCTTCATCAGGAATGCATTCTTGATAACCTAAAAATACAAAGTTGTTATTCTTCAACCAAGCTAGAAAATCTTTTTCCTGGATCCCAGTATCAAGTGCTGGGATGACAGAAAGACTTACCTCATCAAGCTTTTGCAGCATCAGGCGCCAATCTTTCACAACGCAATTAACTGCTTTCAGTGTTCTGTGTAGAGACTCTTTTAGCGTATCAACAAAACTGTCACTTATGCCTTTAATAACCACATATATCACCGACTCCTTGACACCATTATCATCTTCTAAATGGCAAATCTCATTAATAAGGCCACTTTTTCTTTGGATGTTAATTATGCTGTTGCTGTAATAGCATATAGTTAAATTATGCGACTTAATGGTGGCAATAATAGAGTCAACTAGAAAAGGCATGTCGTCATTTGCTACTTTAATTATAGTAAAATTGCCTTCTATTCCTGGTACATCATTTACATTACTTACCATTAACTTACTTTCTTCTTTCTCTTTTTTAAGGATGAAGTTGTATGCGTCTTCTGCAATGTACAGAAGAAATTTATCATTGATCTTTAGGTCGCTGTTATAGACGAAATTATAAAAGTACTTAATAAACTCTTTGATTTTTTCCTTTTCTTCTTGATTTTCTTGATTAATCAACTTAAATAAAGACTCAGTGTCGACATTATGCTCTACACACATTTTTTGCAACCAAAATACATAGCGAATTTAAACCCTTTTAACTAAGATTTCATTACTAAAAGCACACATTATTAGCTCATCACCTTTCATCGCATTACTTACGTACCACAAGCACTCCTGAACGAGAGTGTGGAACTCCCCTACAATAGTGCTAAAGCGATACATAATACCCAGCTAAGGTCCTATAGACCCTATAGTTATCGCCACATATGATGCAAACTTTTTTTTGATCAGGCATGAACTTTCTCCTTCAAATTATTATAATCCTTTGTTATTGCATAATTTCGCAACCAATGTCAATTATATAACTTAGGTTTCTGATTGACTTTTAATGCACTTTAGTCTATGTAATTTCAATATTTTAAGTTATCAGATATGCCAGATTTAAAAACAATGATGTTGAATTTTGGACCTCAGCACCCAGCGGCACATGGGGTGTTGCGTCTTGTATTGGAAATGGATGGTGAAGTGATTGAAAGAGCAGATCCCCATATTGGGCTTTTGCACCGTGGCACTGAAAAATTAATAGAGCACAAAACGTATCTCCAAGCTTTGCCGTATTTTGATCGTCTTGACTACGTATCACCAATGTCGCAAGAGCACGCATATTCGCTGTGTGTAGAGAAATTGTTGCAATGCGAAGTGCCGGTCAGAGCAAAGTATTTGCGTGTTTTGTTTTGTGAGCTGACCAGAATACTAAATCACTTGCTCAATATCTCTTCTCAAGCACTGGATGTTGGAGCGATGACTCCTCTTCTATGGCTCTTTGAAGAAAGAGAAAAAATATTGGCATTCTACGAAAGAGCTTCGGGTGCAAGGTTTCATGCAGCTTATATTAGGCCAGGTGGAGTGACGGCAGATATTCCAGAAGGTTTAATTGAGGATATCGCAAAGTTCATAGAGCAATTTCCGCAGTATATAGACGATGTCGACGAACTTTTGACAGAAAATAGGATATGGAAACAACGTACTGTAGGAATCAGTGAAATATCGATTGAACAGGCGCTTGACTGGGGTTTTAGTGGACCAATGCTGCGTGCTGCTGGGCTTGCTTGGGATTTGCGAAAAAGCCAGCCATACGAGATATACGACCAACTGGATTTTGATATACCAATCGGCCAAAATGGCGACTGTTATGACCGTTATTTAGTCAGGATGGCGGAGATTAGGCAATCTATTAGTTTGGTAAAGCAGTGCATAGAAAAAATGCCCGCAGGACCAGTAAAAACTGAAGATAGAAAGATTTCTCCGCCGCCAAGAGCAGAGATGAAAACGTCCATGGAGGCTCTCATTCACCATTTTAAGCTTTATTCAGAAGGGTATCGTGTGCCAGAAGGTGAAGCTTATGCTGCAGTTGAAGCACCAAAAGGTGAGTTTGGGGTATATATAGTTTCAGATGGCACTAATATGCCCTATAGGTGCAGAATAAGAGCACCTGGTTTTGCGCATTTGCAAGCTTTGGATTTCATGTCAAAAGGACACATGCTTGCTGACATTGCAGCAATTATTGGTTCGCTCGATATAGTTTTTGGTGAGATTGATAGGTAAGCTATAGCTCGTTTGGTAGCAGCTGGAAGTATAATAGATCTATTGCATAACAAATCGGCTTTTGGCATATGCGAAAAAACTACTTGACAACCTTCACCAACCCTGTTATTGTGACACTGAAGCTATTCATTTAGCTTCAATCTGTACAGATTAAACGACGAAAGTATCACGGTCGGCGTCTTATGTTTAATTTTTTGCACTATGTGCACCTCATGTCTTTATTAATTTCACCTAGGCTTCTGGGTTTTTGCCTATATAAGCTAAAACGCGCTTATAAGTCGTTCAAGACAGTATAGTACACCAATTTGCAGGATTAGAGAGTGAGCAACTTCTACCACAGGATTTCTTTTGCCTTTTTTTCTGCTTAGTAAATTTCTTAACGCTTAAGTCAAGGTTAGTTGTAGTTTAAAAGCAGCTAAATTGCAGCGCTTAAGGCCAAAAAGATGCCAATATTTTTGAGCGGATATTGACCAGGGCTTCTTTTGCTTTTTTTCTCTGTTTAGTAAATTTCTTAAATATTTATTACTAAAGTAGTATCCTGGATGCAAGTGTCAGCTACTTGGATGACAAGAAAAGAAGGCGCTTGGATGCAAGAAGAGGACACTTGGATGCACCCATAGACTTGTCATTCCAGCGCGTGACGCACAACTGTACGAACATTGTGATTTGAGCCTAACACTAGGGTGTCATGCAAGTAGCTGACACTGGCATCCAGGAATTTTATTAAGTTGGTGAGTATAAAAGTAGCTGTTTTATGTTAAAATACAACGTTTTTGATGATTATGGAAAGGCTGGATCCCAGTGTCGAGCACTGGGATGACAAGAAAGGAAGCGCTGGAATGACAAGAAAAGGAGGCACTTACATGACACCATTTTTGCTTCAGTATTTACAAATTAACCACGTTTCTAAATAGATATCAAAGTTTTAGAATAAATTGTACCTGCTCACAACCTCAATTCGCACCTAAAAAGGTGCGAAACAGTAGGTATTATGTCTAATAGCCACATATTATTCGGCCAATAAAAGATTTGCAAACGTTTTTTCAATTAACTATGGAAAAAAATTTGTCTGCGTGAGAATTTTTCATAGTATTCAACGTATTATAATCTGTAAAATCTAATTTTATTGGTGTGATAGTGATAAATCCTTCTTTGATTTTACCTACACTACCACTACCTGAGTGTTCTCGAGACCAGTTTAAACTTAAAGAGCCATCTGAATTTTCAGTAAAGGTTAAATCTCCATCAATGTTATATTCACCTTGCTCAACAAACTCTATTCCTTTTACTTTTTCCACAGCAGGAAGATTTACACTCATCGCTATATTTTTAGGCCAGCCAATTTCAACTAGTTTAGCAATAACCTTTGGTGCAAAAACCTTTGTATTGTGCCAGTTTATCCCGTTATGATATACTTGGCTTAGTGCAATAGAAGGTATAGATCTTGCAGCGCCTTCCATAACAGCACCAATTGTTCCTGAATAACAAACATCGTCTCCAACGTTTGATCCAACATTTACTCCAGATAATATTAAATCTGGCTTTTTATCCATGATCTTATTCAGCGCAACAATAACACAATCTGCAGGAGTACCAGACACACTGAATTCCTTTTTACCATGCTGGTTTACTCTAATAGATTGACTGATTGGGTAGTCAAGAGATCTTGCTGCTCCACTTCTATCAGTATCTGGTGCCACTACCCATATTTCTGATGCAAAATTTTGTGCAACCTCTTTGAGTAATTTTATTCCTTCACTTTCAAAACCATCATCATTTGTTATCAATATTATCATATGAAATTTTATATAGCTCAAAAGTTATGATAAATAATTCTGGTCACTGTTTGCAAATAAATATATCGCTCTTACCTACTTTCAATCATCTGCAGCCTCTATTGATTTTCTAGTACTTTACCTCTACTATGCATTAAAATTCATAGCTTGACGAAAAAATTAATATGATTCCATATTTGTGCACTAGTTCCAATGTTGGGAGATAATTGTATATGATTAACTTGAAAAATTTGAGACGAGAACTTGCTAAATTGCAAATGCAGATAGATTATCATGATGTCTTATACCACCAAAAAAACAAGCCGGAAATCACTGATGCTAAATATGATGAGCTAAAGCGAAAGTTAACTGAGATAAAGGAACAACTTCCAGAAATTCATGCAACACAAGATAGTGTTGGTGCTGCACCCGATGAGGGATTTTCCAAAGTGGAGCATCAAGAACCCATGCTTTCTCTTGAAAATGCTTATGATGAAGAAGGTGTGGAGAGGTTTTTATCTAAAGTAAAGAGGTTTTTAATTGAGGATGAAATAGAAATATTATGTGAGCTAAAAATTGATGGACTATCGTTTTCTGCAATTTATGAGGATGGAAGGTTTGTTAAAGCTGCAACTCGAGGCGACGGTTTTATAGGAGAAGATGTCACCTACAACGTAGCAACAATAAAAGGCTTCCCTAAATTTTTGCAAGGTGTGCAAGGAAGGCTAGAAGTAAGGGGGGAAATATATATTAGCAACAGCGACTTTTTAAAGTTAAATGAAAACAATGAGTTTGCCAATCCTAGAAATGCGGCTGCTGGTTCTCTGAAGCAGTTGGATGCGAACGTTACGGCGAGTAGACCACTTAGATATTTTGCTTATTCTTTGATTGGTGGAACGGAAAAAAGCCAAAGTGAAGTACTAGAGAGACTTGAGGAACTTGGCTTTTGCGTAAATGAGCATCGGTTCTTAACAAGCAGTTTGAATGGAATGCTGAAGTTCTATAATGAGATCTATGACCTTCGCTATAACTTGGACTGTGATATTGATGGAATAGTTTACAAAGTCAATGATTTGGTGCTGCAAGATCGTCTAGGAAGCACTCATAAAGCACCACGCTCAGCACTTGCGTACAAATTCTCTGCGGTTTATGCAAAAACAAAGCTAAACAAGATATTTATACAAGTAGGTAGAACAGGGGTTTTAACTCCTGTTGCAGATTTAGTGCCAGTCAATATTGGCGGAGTGCTAGTTAGTAGAGCAAGTCTGCATAACCAAGGTGAGATAAAACGTAAAGACATAAGGGAAGGAGATGTTGTAACAATCAAAAGGGCAGGAGATGTAATTCCTCAGATTGTTAGAGTAGATAAAGGCTCTCGTCATACGGATGCACCTGAATTTGTATTTCCTGAAGTATGCCCTGAATGCGATAGTGAAGTACAGATTGAGGGGGCGGCAATAAGGTGCCCTAAGGAATTTACCTGCAGAGCTCAAATAATAGAAAAACTGAAGCATTTTGTATCGAAAGATGCACTTGACATTGTTGGCCTTGGTGAAAAGCAGATAAAGTTTTTTTATGACCTTGACTTGGTAAAGCAAATCCCAGATATTTTTACCTTAGGAGAAAAATTAAATGAATTTAATCTGGAAGAACAGTCTGGCTGGGGCGAGAAATCAATAACTAATTTATTAAATGCTATACAAAGCAGAAAGGTAATAACTCTAGATAGGTTTATATTTTCTTTGGGTATTAGATTTATTGGCCAAGTTGCAGCAGCATTGCTTGCAAATTATTATGTCTCTTATGATAACTGGTATAGCTCGATGATCAAACTGTTATCAGATGATGCTGAGATAGACGGTGCAGAGAATAAATCTTTTAGTGATGAGCTAGTAGGTATAGATGGCATAGGAGAAAAAGTGGCTAAATCTTTGGAATCGTTTTTTTCTAAGGAACACAACATCAAAATGTTGAAGGATCTTACTGATTATCTTCAAATTCTGCCTGTCAGCTCCAACTCTAGCGATTCTATTTTGAATAATAAAGTTATAGTGTTTACCGGCAAACTACTTACTATGAGTAGAGGGGAAGCAAAAGTGAAAGCCAAGGTTCTAGGAGCAAAAATCAGCTCAAATCTTTCTGCTAAAACTGACTACCTAATTGCAGGAGAAGATCCAGGATCCAAATATAAAAAGGCAGTAGAATTAGGCATAGAAATTTTAGATGAAGAGCAGTGGCACAAAATGATAAATTAGGAAATGTCTAAATGACCATACTTTTGAGATGCCTTTTTAACGCTAACTATGGATTAGCTGATAAAGAAAGAGCTGGAAATGGAAGGTTTTTTGCGTTGTAAAGAATATGAAATAAGCGTAGAAAAAATGTGAACTAAAAAGTTAATAGGAGATCTATGGCGAGT
>NZ_WQMP01000014.1:0-12486 GCF_013366855.1 Wolbachia endosymbiont of Madathamugadia hiepei | reverse complement strand
ATACGTCTTAATTAACAACATAAACCCAAACCTTAACTCCTATAATACCATATATAGTCTTTGCTTCACAAAAAGCATAATCTATATTAGCACGTAAAGTGTGTAAAGGCAAACGACCTTCTTTATACCATTCAGTACGAGCTATCTCAGCTCCACCAAGACGCCCAGAACAGCTTACCTTGATACCTCCACCTCCCATTCTCAAACAACTTTGAATAGCTTTTTTCATTGCTCTTCTAAATGAAACACGTTTCTCTAATTGCTGTGCTATGCTGTTTGATATTAAAGCTGCATCTACTTCAGGCCTTTTTATTCCTACTACATTCACTTCCACATCATTTTTTACTTTCTCAGATATTTTTTGTTTTACCTTCTCAATATCCAAGCCTTTCTTACCTATTATCACTCCAGGTCTAGAAGAATATATCGTTACAGACACTAAATCAACTTTGCGCTCTATAATTATTTTGGAAAGACCAGCGTGCTTAAAAGACTCATTTATGTAACTGCGAATAGATAAATCCTGATGCAATTTTTCTTTGTAATCTTTATTAGCATACCAAATAGAATCCCAGGTATTAGTATTTATCTTTAATCTAAATCCTATAGGATTAACCTTCTGCCCCATATTTTACACTTTCCTCACTCATTTTATACTCTTACAAATCATATAATTTCCTCTAACTTTATAGTTATATTGCTGTAATGCTTGCTAATTCTATTAGCTCTACCCATAGCTTTTGGGAACACTCTACGCAAAGTAAAAGACTTACCTACCAAAACTTCCTTTATATATAGATTATTAATATCTAATCCATAATTATATTGAGCATTAGCAATTGCAGAATTTAATACTTTCCCTATAAGGCCAGCAGCTTTCTTTTCGCAAAACCTCAATTGCACAGTAGCAAAAGAAACTTTTTTATTGCGTACTAAATTGGCAACCAAGTTTAACTTACGAGGAGTGGATTTTAAAACTCTAGAACTAGCTTTAATTACTGTGTACTTGTTTTTCATACTAATTACCTTCTTGCTGCCTTTTTATCACCACTATGCCCAGTAAACTTACGAGTAGGCGAAAACTCACCAAATTTATGACCTATCATATTCTGATCATTAACATTAACAGGAATGTAATCTTTACCATTATAAACAGCAAATTTTAAACCTAAACAATTAGGAAGAATTACAGAAGCTCTAGAATGAATTTTTATCACCTTATTAATAGAACCCTCCTTTAAAGCTCTATTCACTAACTTTAGCACTGACGGGTGACAAAAAGGTGGTTTCCACGCAGATCTACTCATAAACTAACCTTTCAATTGTTTTATATACTTATCACTAAATTTATTTCTCTTCCGAGTTTTCTTTCCTTTTGTTGCAACACCCCAAGGAGTAACAGGGTGACGCCCACCAGCAGTCTTTCCTTCTCCACCTCCATGAGGATGATCCACTGGATTCATAGCAACTCCGCGAACAGTAGGCCTAACTCCCAACCACCTATTTCTTCCTGCTTTACCTAATTTTCTATTTTTACGATCAGGATTAGACATTACACCAATAGTACCTTTGCAAGAAGACAAAATCAACCTAACTTGACCAGACCTCAACCGTAATAAAACATAATTGCCATCACGACCAACAATTTGTGCATAACAACCAGCAGCTCGAGCAATTACAGCACCATTACCTGGCTTCAGCTCAATACCATGAACAAAAGAACCAACAGGTATACACTTCAATGATAAACAATTGCCTGGCAATATATCAGCATCATCTCCTGACATTACAACATCACCAGGCTTTACGTTTTGTGGAGCTAGTATATAAGATTTAGTATTGCCGCTCTTATATGATATTAACGCTAAAAACCCACTTCTATTTGGATCATATTCTACTTTCTCAACTATACCTTGATCATTTCTATTACGTTTGAAATCTACAATTCTGTACTTCTTTTTGTGACCACCACCCTTATGACGAGTTGTAATTCTACCGTAATTATTTCTTCCACCACTAGACTTTTTACCAAATGTAAGAAGCTTTTCTGGCTTATCTTTTGACAAACCAATTTTACTTACTAACACAGTTCCACGAGAGGATGGAGTAACAGGATTAAGAAATTTTATACCCATATTAAACACTCATTATATCTAACTTTTGATCATCCATCAAAGAAAAATAAACTTTCTTTTTTTGTTTTTCGTAGCCAACCACGCCTCTAAAGCGTCTACGTTTAGGTTTAACTCTAACAATATTTATAGAGGAAACTTTAACGCTAAATAGAGACTCTATTGTCAACTTTATTTTATGCTTATTTGCATTCACGAAAACATACAAAGAATATTTATTAAATTTCTCCCTTAAAAAAGAGGCTTTTTCCGTAATTATAGGATATTTTATTATATCATTGTATTTAATCATAACAATCTACCTTCAAGATATTTTAAAGCATCACTTGTTAACATTATGCATTCGTGATTTAATATATCAAAAACATTCAACCCGATAGGCTTGATCAAGTTTACATGGTGTAGGTTTCTAGTAGCGCGCAGCAATCCATCTCCATAATCACCAACTATCAGAAAGGAAGAAAATTGGAAATTTTTAATATATTTACACATTTCAGATGTTTTCTTCACATCAATATTCAAATTATCAAGAATGATTAATTGATTATTAAAATATTTTAGAGATAAAGCAACTTTTAAACCAAACTTGCGTACCTTTTTGTTAAGAGAATAGGCATGACTCCTCACAACAGGACCAAAAATAACTCCACCACCCCTAAACTGAGAAGAACGCAAGCTTCCTTGTCTTGCTCTACCAGTGCGTTTTTGACTATAAGGCTTAGCTGTTGTACCAGAAACATCACTGATGCCTTTTGCTTTGTGAGTACCAGCTCTCCTCTTCGCTAACTGCCATCTAACTATATCATGCAAAACACTCAATTTTTGCTTAACAGAAAACATCGAAGGGTTAAGCTGAACAATACCTATATTATCATTAGATAGATTAACTAATTTACATTCCATAACTAATTTACCAAACCACTAGCATTATCATCATTTGCATCTCACAGTAGACCCACCGGAAAAGGAATATCTTTATGTAAAGGCTTTTTAACTGCATCTCTCACAAAAACGTAAGAATTTTTAAATCCAGGAACGTTGTTACCTTTTACAGCAATTATACTATTTTCATGATCGATAGATAATATTTTCATGTTATGTACAGTTACTCTGCTGCTACCTAAATGACCAGCCATTTTCTTTCCTTTAAATACTCTACCAGGATCCTGACATTGACCAGTAGAACCTTGCGACCTATGAGCAATAGAAACACCGTGAGATGCCCTAAGCCCACTGAAATTATATCGCTTCATTACACCAGCAAACCCCTTACCTACAGAATAACCTGTAATATCAAGATATTGACCAACCACAAAATGGTTAACTCCCACTCTTTTACCACACTCTATTCCTGAGAGATCACTCAATCTACTTTCATATAGTCTATATCTACTATTTATTCCTCTCTTCTTTAAGTATTCTAACTGAGGTTTTGCAATATTTTTAAAATCTCCAGTACCTAAAATAACCGAATTATAACCACATTTATCTTGCTCTTTCACATCAACAATACAAGTTTCACTAAGATGCAATAAAGTTACAACCATGCGACCACTATCAGAGTATATAGCAGTATGACTAATATTTGTCATCAATAAACCGATTCTTTTCAACAAATTCATTCTTTTCATTTCTCTTTCTTAAACTTGACTTTTTTGATCTTTAAATAAGTTTCCACACCGGAAGGTGGAGGAGGAAAAAGAGATGAATCTCCAAGCATTTGCATCACAGCAGGGGTGAGACCATATAAAACAATCAAACGCTTAGAAGCTCTCTGTTCAAACTGTTCACGAGATTTTTTATCAACGTGAGGAGACCTATTAGTATCAAACCTAAAATTTTTCCTTTTCAATGCAACCGGGCCGGACACTTTTACACCAAAATGCTTAAGTTTATTCTTTAACACACGTGCAGAATCTCCAATATACATTTCTAATTTTGAACAATCAAAAGCTTCACCTATAATATATCCAACTTGCTCTACTTCAATCACCACGTCTACTCCAAAATTTCAGAAACAACACCAGAACCAACAGTTCTACCACCCTCTCTTATTGCAAAACGCAATCCCTTATCCATCGCTATTGATACTTGCAATTCCACTTCTATACTTACATTATCTCCCGGCATTACCATTTCTTTCCCTTCCAGCAATTTTATACTTCCCGTTACATCTGTTGTCCTTATATAAAATTGTGGCTGATAATTTGCAAAAAATGGCGTATGTCTCCCTCCTTCTTCTTTCTTCAATATATACACCTCCGCCTTAAACCTCTTATGCGGTGTTATTGTTCCTGGCTTTGCTAATACTTGCCCCCTCTCCACTTCTTCTCTCTTTGTTCCCCTCAGCAATATCCCTACATTGAGCCCTGCACATCCCTTGTCTAGTAACTTCTTGAACATCTCAACACCCGTACATATCGTCTTTTGCGTTGCTTTCAGACCTATTATTTCTATCTCTTCACCCATCTTTACTTCTCCCTTTTCTATTCTTCCTGTTACTACAGTTCCACGCCCCGATATCGAAAATACATCTTCTATTGGCATTAAAAATGGTAAATCCACAGGCCTCGGCTGATCAGGTACATACTCATCTAATGCTTTCATCAATTTATCCATTGATTTTTTTCCATATTCACTATTTTCGTCACCTTCCAGCACTTTCAATGCCGAACCCACAATAACTGGTACTTCATCTCCAGGAAAGCCGTACTTTGTTAACAATTCTCTGACTTCCATCTCCACCAAACCAATCATATCGTGATCAGCAACATCAGCTTTATTTATGTATACCACAATATGCTTAACACCAACTTGCTTTGCTAGTAATATGTGTTCTCTTGTTTGTGGCATCGGTCCATCAACTCCTGACACTACCAATATTGCCGCATCCATCTGTGCTGCACCTACTATCATGTTTTTTACATAGTCAGCATGCCCAGGACAATCAACATGTGCATAATGCCTCTTTTCCGTCTGATATTCAACGTGTGCTGTTGCGATCGTTATTCCCCTTTTCCTCTCTTCTGGTGCTTTGTCTATTTGATCGTATGCTACAAAATTCCCATAATACTTTGTTATCGCCGCTGTCAATGTCGTCTTCCCATGATCCACATGCCCTATTGTCCCCACATTCATATGCGGCTTGCCAAATGCTTCTACTACTTGTGTCATAACTTAAACTTTTCTACCTAAAATACAAATACATAAGTAAATAATATGTTGATTTTATAAAAACACAACAAAAAAAAGAGCGGATAGTGGGATTCGAACCCACTCCACTAGCTTGGAAGGCTAGAGCTCTACCAATTAAGCTATACCCGCACAATGGAGGAGGTAGGATTCGAACCTACGTACGCTTTCGCGGACAGATTTACAGTCTGTTACCTTTAACCACTCGGTCACTCCTCCACAAAATTTGTTAAGAGAGCACTACCCCAGTATCTTAACTTAATCTTTTATTATATTTAATATTAAATGTCTAAAACTAAAAAATCAAGCAATAAAACCTTGCCAGGTTAAAATTATGCAGACTTCATTTTATGCAACTCAATACTGTTAATAAAGTGCCTAAATAGATAATGTGAATCGTGCGTACCTGGAGCTTCTTCTGGGTGGTATTGTACAGAAAAAACCGGGTAGTTCTTCATCATTATTCCCTCTATACTATTATCAAACAGAGAAATATGAGTAACTTCAACGTCACTTGGTAGAGAAGATGGATCAACAACAAATCCATGATTTTGGCTGGTGATCTCAACTTTCCCGTCACTTACATTATAAACTGGATGGTTACTTCCTCGGTGACCAACATTCATCTTGAAGGTCTTTGCCCCTAAAGTAATTGCAAGCAATTGGTGACCCATGCATATGCCAAAGACTGGTATTTTAGATTTTATAATAACGTCTACCTCTAGAATCATACTTTCTCCTATTTCTTGTGGATCACCAGGACCATTTGAAAGTACTATACCATCTGGATCCATACTTAATATTTTCTGAGCAAAACCTTTATCTGGCTTAATCAGTTCAATTGCACAACCAAGTTCTATTAAGCGTGAAACTATACTAGCTTTTACACCGAAATCAATCACCACAACTTTGTATTTTGCATTAAGATCGTTTTTAAAGCTATTACTTAAACTGACTTTATTGATTATCTCCACTCCATTTAAAGGTTTGTATTTCTTCAATTCATCCAGTAGACCATCTATTACAAGAGTAGTTTGGTCATTATAGATTCCAGCGTCACACATCGGAGAGCGGGTCAATGGGCATATAATCCCACTTTGGGGTCGATGTTTTTGCAAATATCTTGTCAAGGCTCTAGTATCAACTCCTGATATTCCAACTACGTTATTTCTCTCCAACCAATCATTTAAACTGATACATGATGAAGGATGAGATGCAGAAGAAAGTTCACGCATAATCACACCACTCGCAAAAATTTTCTTTCCTCCTTCATTATCTTTGCTGTTTATTCCAATGTTGCCAATATGAGGAAAAGTGAACGTTATAATTTGATCGGCAAAAGAGGGGTCAGTTATAGTATGCTGGTAACCAGTGATACCAGTGGTAAAACAGATCTCACCTATGCACTTGCTTTTCTTACCTACTGATTTTCCTAAAAAGCATTTACCATCTTGTAAAACTAAAATCGCATCTTGCACTCAATTCTCTCTAACTGATTCAAAACAGTATATAAGGGTTCTAAACAATACGTAACTCCTTCTAAAATTTTAAATTTGACTATAAGTTAACAGAGAATAACATAAAAAACCTTTCAATACATTCTTTCACATAAAATATATCTTGACCACCTTCGCACTTCCTGTTAGATGTAAATAAGTTATTAAACAAAGTGGAGGGTTACAATGCCTGATAATGAAAATCAATCTAAAAAAATAAATGGGAAGTGGCTGGCTATAGGAGCTGGCTTGCTATTATTTGTAATGATGCTACCGTCAATTCTTCTTTTAGCAAAAATAGCTATAGGACTAATTATAGTTCCGGTTGTAGTAATAGCGATGAAAGTTGCTTTAAAAGCAATATCTAAAGCCTTAGAAGATAAACAGGAAGGTCAAAGTCAAGCAACACAACAAACAACACAAAACAAAATTATAAACCTAGCTCTTGGATTATTATCTATATTTGTAGGTGGGCTATCACTGTTTACCATAGCACAAATTGGTTTAACTGCAACATGTACAGCTGTAGCTGCTTTAGTTCTATACGGACGTTTTAAAGATGAAGAAATAGGTAAAGACATAAACGAAAAACTAGATGAAATAGCTGACAGTACAACTGACTTTATTGTTAGTAACATTGAAAAGCTTATTCCACAACAAAGCCGTCAGGTGTAGCTCACCTTATGGTTGCATTGCCTGTTTGTGTTTTTCTATTACAAACTGGCTGTGCAGTTTATTCTATAAGCTTTTTTACTATGCTAAATTTTAATCCACGGACAAAATCTTTAACACTGCAGGGGTTTCTTCCTTCCATTTGCACAACTTTAGGAATTAAAGTGCCGCCCCTCAAACTTATGTGCATATTATCATTAACAATCTCACCTTGCGCTGAAGTTAAAGGAGCATTTAATTCAAAGTCAGCATCGAGTATCCTGAAACGTTTATTCTCTATCTTGACAAACGCTTTGGGATAAAATGCTTTAACTTTCCTATAAGCAGCTTCGCAAGTATCACTCGCATAAATTTTATAGTCCTCCACTTTATCAGCGTAGCATGCATTATCATCGTTTTGTTCTGAAGGAACCTGTTTTTCAATTTCATTTAACACTTCCATCAGTAAATTGCTACCCAGTGCAGACAGTTTATCATGCAATGTCTTGTAATTGTCGTTTTTTTCAATCAGAAATTCTTTCTGTTTTAAAACAGGGCCAGAATCTAATCCTTCGTTCAATTGCATAATGCTAACCCCAGTCTCCTGATCTCCCGCCAAAATTGTGTGCTGTATGGGAGCCGCACCGCGCCATCTAGGCAGCAGCGAAGGATGAATATTAATACAACCATATTTTGGAATATTCAAAATTTCTTTTGGAAGTATCAACCCATATGCAGCAACAACTGCAACGTCTGGTTTGAAATTTCTAAACTGCTCTTGCTCTACCGAAGATTTTAGAGAGGCAGGAATGCACACCTCTATACCATTTTCTTCAGCAATAACATGTATTGGAGATTTCGTCAGTTTCTGTCCACGCCCCGAAGGTTTCGGGGCCTTGGTATATACTGCTATTATCTTATTCCCTGACTTCAATAACAAGCTCAGCGCACCAACAGCAAATTTTGGTGACCCCATGAAAACAACTCTCATGCTGCTTTGCTTAAAGAAATCAAGAATTTTCTGCTAATTTGCCGCTTACAGTTTCTACTAGTTCTGCAAAATCATCTTTATAATTAACAGCCATTTCAGCAAGGACTTTTCTATTCAAGCCAATTCCAGCAAGCGTGAGACCATACATGAATCTACCATAAGTAAGCCCATGCTCTCTTACTGCTGCATTGATACGTATTATCCACAGGCTACGAAAATCGCGCTTGCGATTTCTTCTGTCCCTATAAGCATATTGTAATGCTTTTTCAACCCTTTGTAAAGCAATTCTGTAACAACTTTTTGCACATCCTCTATAGCCCTTTGCTAACTTTAATATTTTCTTGTGACGAGCATGGGTAGTAACCCCACGTTTTACTCGAGCCATTCTATTTTACCTCCATTTTGTTAAATACCATAAGGCATGTAAAGCTTAACTATACGCGAATCAGATTTACCAAGAATCGTTGTACCACGCTGGTTACGGATGTTAGATTTACTCCTCTTTATCATGCCATGCCTTTTGCCTGATTGAGTAGAAATAACCTTGCCTTTAGCTGTAAGATTAAAACGCTTTTTAACGGAAGATTTGGTTTTCAATTTCATTCTCTTCATATAAATTCACAAACATTATCATCGAATTCTTTAGTAGCAATTAGCTAGTAATATAAATAACTTTATTAAAGAATCAAATAGTATTGCAACTTACAAGCTACAATACTACTATAATATGTAATCTGAAGCTACAATACAAGCTAAAATTGCATATTAAAGAAGCTTAAATGTAATTACGCCCAATATATGTGTTATACCTTCTCTATCTCCAAGCGGCAACAATACTTGCCTCATTTTAACACTTTCACTTTCTTCTTCTTCGTTGATTGGGCACTTACTATCTACTATAGTATCAAGTTTATCAATAACTGCGTCCACTTTATACAGCCGCAAAAATGGTGCATCAACCGCATATTTACTATCAATACACATGTTCTTTTCAAAACCATAGAACTCAACAGCCTTTTCTCCCGCATTTTCACAGATATAACCTCGGTTATTAACTTCAATAATAAAACAATGCTGCCAAGATTCCATTATTTCAGCAGTATCTATCTCATGCCTTTCTGGCCAGTCTCTATCTGATCCTTTTATTTCACTCCAGTGCTGAGTCACTACATTCGCTATTCTTCTTTCTTTGCCTGCGTAAATTTCCATTCCAACATCCACACAAAAAACATAGATATAAGCTGAATCTACTGTGAATGTATTGATTTTTTCTTAATCGCAAGTTACGTATTAAGAGAGTTCCCATGATGTTTGGAAATTTACACGGGTACCTTTTTAACCATTCTTTAACGTGAGCTCACACTTTCTTGATTGGTCCTTCGGCTATATGACATACATCTGCACTGCGCTTACGGCTATTTATTACCTTCTTCGCTATTTATTTTACTAATTAAATAGTCTCTTAGGTCGGTAAGTTCTTGCAATAAATCTTTTGAACCGCGATCGATTTTTACATCATTATTAAATTCTTTTTGCACTCCTTTTATTGTATATCCTTTATCATATAACATATACTTTATTTTCTTTATAGCCTCTATACACTTATGATCATATAGCCTTCTTCCCTTACGTTTTATGGGTTTAATTTGACGAAATTGGCTTTCCCAGAATCTTAAAACATGCTGTTCTACACGTAGCTCTTCAGCTACTTCTCCGATCGTGTAGAGTAATTTTTCCTTATTCATTGATTAATTTTTTTATCACTTTTGAAGGTCTAAAAGAAACTGAATTTCTTGCCTGAACTACTACTTTTTTTGGTGTATTTGGTATATTTCCTGGCCTTTCCTTCTTTTTTTTAACTAGAAACGTCCCAAAGGATGATATTTTGACTATTCCATCCTTCACTAAGCCTGCCTTTATCTCATCCAATATATCGTCTATTATTGCAGCAGAGTCTTCTTTTGATAAACCAATTTCTCGATTTATATCCTCAGCTATTGTTGCTTTAGTTACTGTCATATCTTTTGTTGTAACGTAATCCATAATTTATTACAATATGTGAATATAATATAACAATTGACTCAAGATTCAGCTACTTTATTTTTGAGGGTATGTCTCTTTTGTAGCATAATTTAAAATACTGGCAGCTGCCAATGCTGCAAGTATTGTAAGAAGTGTCATTTGATGATCTGTAAAAAGTGCTAGCATTGATGCTATGATTCCACCCACGATAAACATAAATCCATTGATAACAGATGACGACGTGCTAATGCGTTTTCGCTCTACAATTTCACTGCCAACAGTAAAATTAAGCATATGTCCTCCCGCAAAAAACCCAAACATTAACATACAAGAATGTACGATATGAGCCGTTAAATGGCTGCACAGTAAAATAATAATCGAAACGCCTTGTAGCAGAGCGAAAGCGGAGATTACATGCTTTCTATTTTCAAATAAGTTTGAGATTCGATCTGCAATCGGTGCACCAATTGCAAGACCAAGCCATAACACTGCAGTTGCTATACCTGATTCCACTGCATCAAGTTCTAAGCTGCTCAGTAGCCTCGGTGCCCACAAAGTGTTAAGCGCTAAAAATGTTCCAAAAGTAATAGCACCCACTATTGAGGTTATCCAGATATCTTTTAATTTTAGCACTGTAAGTATAGAGCATATTACCGTTTTTATGGAGCTCTTTATTGTATGTTTTTCTAAACTTCTTCCTAAGAGTACTTCTGGGTAGAAGAACATAAGCACAAATATTGACACACCAAGTAGTATTATGCACATGATCAGATTTTGCCAATATATACCTTCAGCGAGAAAGCTAGAGAACAATATTTGAATTACCAGTGCAGAAAGGCTTGAAATTGTCTGCACTAGTGAAAACATCAGCCCAAATTGGGCAACGGGAAAACAGGTGCTACTTATATGAGCAGCACCAACAAAGCCAAACGAAGCTCCAATTGCAATTAACACTTGAGATAAGATCAAATGGGAGAAGTTTTCACTATTAATGAGAACAAGAAACCCAAGGATCATAGTTGATAATGAGAAAAAGTAAATTTTTTTACTGGAAAAAGTATTAAACATTGCCCCACTAAAAAACTGTGAGATGGCAAAAGTCCAACTGTAAGCTAAATTTGCCAGTGCAACTTGTACGATTGTGAGCCCAAGTTCTTTTTCAAGATCTACGCTTATAAAAGTATAAATTATCTGCATGTTGCTGAATATAACAATCAAGTTACTGATCAGCCAAACGAACCAAGCTTTAGCCCTGCTTTCCATAAGATTTGTTTTTATAAGTAATTTATTGATACTAATATCAAATCCCATTATTATACCAAATCCCAGTGGTAATAGGACAAATTGAAAAGTTTCCCTACGATTAGAGGTTTAGCGAGTTTATTATGTATCTTGTTTGATAACGAAAGTTAGTATAACCTTTATGCTTAAGAAATTTATTAAATAGAAAAACAAGACAAAAGAAGCCCTGGTCATTGTCTATTTTCAGTATTGGAGTTTTTTTAAGTCTTAAACGCTGCAATTTAGCGACTTTTAAACTGCAACAGACCCTTAGCTTTAACGCTAAGAAATTTACTAAGCAGAAAAAAAACCCGTGTTAGAAGTTGCTCACTCTCTAATCCTGCAAATTGGCGTACTATACTGTCTTAAACGACTTATAAGCGCGTTTCAGCTTGTATAGGGAAAAACCTAGAAACCTAGGTGAAATTAATAAAGACATAAGGCGCACATAGTGCAAAAAATTAAACATAAGACGCCAACTACGTTATAATCCTGTCATTTAATCTGCACAGGTGAAGATAACTGAGTACCTACAATTTTATAATAATGGGGATGGTGAGATTTGTCAAGTAGTTTTTTTCGTTTCTATTGGATAACGTTATAACTTTTTTCCACTGTTACCTATTGCTTCTAACGCTAACTATGGATTAGAAAGAGAGTAGAGAGAGAAATAGGGTAAACTCCAGTATTTTAGCAACAATAGGAGGTTACCCAATGCATA
>NZ_WQMP01000013.1:0-12496 GCF_013366855.1 Wolbachia endosymbiont of Madathamugadia hiepei | reverse complement strand
AAGCAAAAGAAGACCCGGCCGGTGGCTAATTATTTATATGTACCTCAAATATCGGCGTTTTTTTATTCTAAACGTTTGATGAATGCGACTTAGCTGCTTTTTAATGCAACTAACCTTAGCTGCAAATGTTTAAAAAATTTACTAAACAGAAAAAACAGCAAAAGAAACCCCGGTAGCTAGTTATTTACTATCTATCCTATAATATTGGCGTTTTTTTATGTTTTAAACGACTTATAAGCGCGTTTGAGCTTGAAAACCAGAAGTTTTAAAAAGACGTGAGGTGCACATAGTGCAAAAAATTAAACATGGTACGCCAGATACACTAAGTTTTTTTGTCATTTAATCTGCACAGACTGAAGATAAACAATAGCTTCAACCTTGTGATAACGGGCTTGGTGAGATTTGTCAAGTAGTTTTTGCATTCAATTTTCAGCCCCGTCTCTATGGCTTAGATTCCACTTGGATGACATCCTTCTAGCAGACTCGAATCACAATATTCTTATGGTTGTGCGCTCTTCCCGAGTATTCTGCAGTGCTAATCTGCGTTTCTCCTAAAAATTCCTTACCATAATGCAAGAGATCTAGTGCAGAATAGACGCAAAAATAGCTTATTTTGTGTGGCACAAATCGTGCATTTTTTGATATGCCTTTTGAAAACCAAGTAGGGAATAAGTGTCATCAACGGTTGCTGCTTTTGTTTTTCCATTGACCACCATTGATAATCCTTGCTTCATCCTGAGAATTAACTCTTGGTCTGTTTTTGTGTGCTCTGCCCACGCGAGACTCCCCTGTATTATGGGCAATGTATATTTGACTTTTTTATCGACATTAAGAATTACAGGTTCCTTATCGTACTGAAAACCAGAGGTAACACTGACCTCGTCTGCTTTTTTATCGACATAACTGACCATTACATACGGCTTACGATCAGTTGTATAATGCTCACTTTTCTTCTTAGGATAAGACACGATGTAGCACACTTTCCCCCCATCTTCTAATGCAGTATACACAAGCCAGTCTTTATATTTTTCTTTCAATTGCACATCACTAACCGATGTGAGAGCACTTACTGAAAAAAATGTTAAAAGTACAAAAAACCTACGCATGCAAGCCAAATTTTAAACTCTCCGATTGTATATGTTGTCTTACCTTACCCATCGCCTGCTCAGCTAGCTGCCTTATTCTTTCTCTTGAAACACCATATTTTTTACTAAGCTCATCTAGAGTTTGAGTGTTTTCAGACAAATATCTACTGACAAAGATGTCTCTTAACCTTTCGTTAAGGTTTGCCAGTGCATTGTTTAAAATTGTTTCTTTTAATTCTTTCTCTTCATAATTTTGGTAAGTTATTTCTTGACTAACCAAGTTACATGGAATCATATCTTGTAACTCCTTTTTAGAGTCATCACCTATCTTTATACACTTATTTAGCGACTGATCCTTACAAGCTAAACGGTAACTCATCTGTACAACATCTCCTTCAGATACAGAAAGTTCATTGGATATTGCTTTTATTTCTTCATTGGTTAAAGCTTCTCTGTTTGTATACTGTAAAATTCTTTTTTTTATTTTACGCAAACTAAAAAATAGCTTTCTTTGCGCCTGTGTTGTGCCTATTTTTACAAACGACCAAGATTTCAATATAAAGTCTTTTATTGAAGCTTCAATCCACCACACCGCATAAGTTGAAAAGCGAAACCCTAAATCAGGATTAAACTTTTTCACTGCATGCATCAAACCCATATTTCCCTCCATGACCAGGTCCATAAGCAGCAGTCCATAGTTTTTGAACTTCATTGCAATTTTCACTACCAAATTCAAATGACTGGTAATCAGCTTATGAGCAGAAGAAATATCTTTGTATTGGTGCCAATTTTTTGCTAATTGCACTTCTTCTTCTTGGGAAAGTATAGGAAATTTTCGCACCTCAGCAATATACTGCGTGAGATTAGTGGCACTGTTAATACATAAGCTCGCTGTTGGGATTAACATAACAACTTAAATTAAAACTCCATGCATATAATATATTGATTTTTCGACAAAAATTCAAGATTCAATTTAAAAAAGCATGTATATCTCTGCACCTAACTAGGACCTCAGATGTCTTAGCACTGGCTGCCAGCATATAACTCCATAAACTAAAGTAACCTACATATGTCATTCCAGTGCTTAAAAACACTGGAATCCACATTTTTTTCTAGGTCCCAGCACCAGTTACTTGAATGACAAAACTGGGACAACAAGAAGAGCTGCTAAGATGGACTAGAAGTTAAATGCTACTCCAGCTTCTGCACCAATAGTGCTGTAAAGAACTTTATATGCGTCTTGAGTGACTTTGGTTTCTTTTTCATCACCACCTGATTTAGTCACCTCTTCACTTTTATCAAAACTGGCACCATAAGAACCAAAATAACGAGCTCCAGCAAAGAGTTTGATTTCTGGAGTTACGTCATAACTAACACCAGCTTTTGCTTGGTAAGCAAAACCAAATCCATGCTTTTGCTCTGTAACAATTTTATCTGTTGCAGGATTGCTAAGATATGCTGCACCAAGACCAACACCAACATATGGAGTGATAGGCATATCTTCAATTGCTACATCGTAATAGACGTTAACTAATCCTGAGAATGCAGTTAAATTATCTGCAACTTTTGGTGTAGCTGTTGCACCATCAACCTCATTTTTGCTTAACTGCGAATAGAGTCCCTCAATGTCAACTCTGATATCGTCCATTTTGTAACCAAACGCACTACCACCAGCCATAAAAGAAGCTTTTAAAGGGTCTTGGTCTTTATCATCTTTTTTATACTCAATACCCTTAATTTCTGTTTTAAAAGGTAAAAATTCACCGTTGTACTGTAGGCGAATGTAGTAGCTGGTTTCTTCGTCAGCTATTGGACTAACAGGATCTGAAAAAGCAGCGTTTGATAAACTTAGCAACGTCACTAAAGCGGTTGCTGAAAAAAACTTTTTATAATGCATAATTGCCCTCGTTAAAAAAAAATTAAAATTCCACTTTAGCAATTTAAGTAAAAACTAAAGTTAAGTCAAGTACTAACTTAATAACATAAAATATTTGACATTTAAACCAATTTTTAAGGGTAAGGTAAAAATTTTATTAATAATAAAGACAATTATATAACTTTTTACCTTTGATTTTTCGGTATTTTCTCACTGACTCTAGTATTTCTTTGCTTTCTGCATCACTCCCTCACTGCTGCGATTTCTTTCATCTTTGCATGACATTTCGGGTACAGTATATGAAATAATGCTAGTACCAGAAATACAGAAACCTAGTTAGCAATACAGAGAATTTTTAAAGAGGAAGTTTAAACCCAGGTGGTAACCCCATCATACCTGCAAGATGAGAGGTTGCATTTGCCATGTCTTCCTCTGCCTTTTTAATGGCATCGTTGAACGCTGCCGTTACTAAATCTTCTACTATATCTTTCTCCTCGTTTCTCATAAGCTCTAAGTCTATGCTTACTTTCTTAGCTTTGTAACTACCTATTTTTACAACTTCCACCAACACAGAAACTTTGCCACCCCCGGAAATACCTTGAAACTCTTTCCCAATGTACTTCTCTTGAGCTTCCGCAAGCTTTTTTTGCATCTCTTGTGCTTGCTTCATTATTTGACTAAAATCCACAACCTACTCCTTATTCTCTATATTAACTATCTTTGCACCCTTAAACGTATCAAGTATATTCCTGACTGCAGGTGCATTATTCAAATTACTTACTTCCCTGCTCACATAGCCTACATCAACTGTGACAACCCATTCTTGCTGAGTCACTTGATTTAAGTAATTTTTCAAGTCATTACAAAAACTTTTGTCTAACCGAGATACGGCTCTTAATTTTAAATACCCAGGTTTGCAATCCACTAATTGTAGATTACTACATAGCTGTTTGTAAAGATAAATTTGGTTATTCTGTCGTAATAGTTGCAGAATTTTATCAAAATCGTAATTTTTTTGCTGTGCACTCTCTGCGTTACGCATATTCCTTTGCTGGGTATTCTGCATAAGAACTTTTTTGACTACTTGCTCAGGGGAAGGTAAATCAGAAAGATAACAGAGGCTAATTAACATCATTTCAGCAGCAATATCGTTACATGTTGAAGTTTTTATATCCTGAACTCCCTTGAGCAACATCTTCCACAATCTCGAGAAAAATATTAAAGATTTCTTTACACTTAAGTCTTTTATCCTGTTCTTTTCACATTCTATAACTGAACTATCGATTTCTTTTGTAATCAAATAACGGCATATTAATTGGATTGTTTGCAATAGACCTTCGAAAATACTGAGTGGGTTTGCTGTCTTTATTGCCTTGTCGAATACTGACAGAGCCTTCTGTAAATCACCATCTAATATTGCTTCCAGTAGATCAAATATAATATCTTTATCCACCAAACCGAGTATTTCTATCACATTCTTGGTGGATATTGTGCCATCTTTGCTATATAACACCGCTTGATTCATTAAAAATAAAGCGTTACGCATCGAATTGCTACAGTGGTGTGCAATTAATTCTGATGCCCCATTTTCAATGAGATAATTTTCTTTTTGTGCAATGTCATTCAACCGCTCCACTATTTTAGCTGCAGGGATATTATGCAAATCAAACCTTTGACAACGTGCAATAATAGTTATCGGTATCTTTTTTATCTCTGTGGTTGCCAGAACAAACTTTACACTGGACGGTGGTTCTTCTAGGGTTTTAAGCAATGCATTAAATGCACTGCTGGATAACATGTGTACTTCGTCTATAATATAAACCTTGAATTTAGAGCTTATAGGCGAATAGCAAATGTCTCCTAGGATTACTTTGATATCTTCAACGCTAGTGTGACTTGCTGCGTCAATTTCTATTACATCCTGGTGACTTGAATTCTTTATCGCTAGACAATTTTCACATGATCCACAAGGTTCAAAAGTTGGTCCCATGGAACAATTCAAACACAAAGCTATTATTCTTGCCGTGGTAGTTTTACCAACTCCACTACTACCAGAGAGCAGTATGGATTGTGGGATTTTGTTGAGAGTAAAAGCGTTTTCCAATATACGTACTAATATATCTTGACCTATTAGATCTTTGAAGCTACTAGGACGATATTTTAATGCTATGTTCATAACTTACGATAAACAAAGAGTTCAATAGGTATGCAACCCAAAAAGATTCTGATATGGCTGCTTCATCTCTGACCTGACCAAGTTACAGAGTTTTTGCCTGCATACCTTGTAAAATATTATACTTTTTTTTTTATTCAGCAAGGTATATCCTATGGTAGTCTATGATTAGTTGGGGTTGCATAAGTTACATATAGAAATTAATTATGATTTTATATCACTTCCCTCTTTGTCCATTCTCACGAAAGGTTAGAGCTCTTCTCAAGGAGAAAAAGTTAGGTTGTGATTTAGTATACGAGAATCCGTGGGAGAAGAGGAATGAATTTATGGAGATTAACCCAACTGGACAAGTACCAGTGCTTATGGATAATAATTTTATTATAACAGACAGCACTGCTATTTGTGAGTATCTAGAAGAAACTTACAGCAGTGATATCAAATTGCTCGATTTTTCTACTATTGTTAAGTCTAAAATACGTGCTTTGGTTAATTGGTTTGATAACAAGTTTTATAACGAGGTCACTAAATACATTATAAACGAAAAAGTAATAATTAACCGCAGCCCTGATTCTAGATTTCTTCATGCAGCTCAGCATAACCTGTCTTGCCATATAGAATATATTGAACACTTAATTAGCAAAAACGTTTGGCTTGCAACCGATAAGTTCACTTTGGCTGACATTACTTTAGCGTCACATATCTCTGTAATGGACTATGTAAATAGTTTTCCATGGGAAAAAAGTAGAATTTTAAAAGAATGGTACTCTATTGTTAAGTCAAGGCCCTGTTTTCGCGAGATGTTATTAGAAAGGATTTCTGGATTAACTCCTCCTGTACATTATGCCAACTTTGATTTTTAACTCATGTTAGCTTTAAAGCTACAGTCATCCCTTCATCAGTTGGAATCAACATAGAGTAATATTTTTCTTCGTCTGATAATCTACGATTAAATTCTCTCATAGCCTGCCATGATCTTTCTGATACTTCCTTTGGAGGTGATTCTAAAAACACTGTATTAAACAATAGAGTGTTATCTGCAACAATTAGTCCATCTCGTTTAATATACAGCTCTGCCCAATCTAAATATTTAGGGTAACCACCTTTATCGGCATCAATGAACATCATGTCAAACGGTGCTTTTGCTGACAACTCATTCAGTTTTTCCAATGCGTCGCCTTCTATTAAAGTAATTTTATTGTCCAGATTGAAAGCACTAAAATTTTTTTTTGCTATACTTAAGTGCTCAGGATTATTCTCTATTGTGTATATATGGCCATATTCAGGTAGAGCTTTTGCCATACAAATCGATGAATACCCATATAACGTACCAATTTCAACGATACTTTTTACTTTATGAATTTTTATAAATAAACTGAGCAATTTTCCTTCTTCAGCGCTAATTTGGATGTATTTCTTTTCTTCAAAAATACAGTATTCCTCTATTTTTTTGTACTTCTTTGCGAATAAATCTCTTATGTATGATAATTTCATGCTAGAGTTGTTGCGTGCCATGTCTTGTATTAATGATTTAATTTATATAAAATTTATATATGCTAGCTTAAAATAATAAAAACGTTTATTTTAGGTTATTATTTTTTACAGCGTAAAATTTTAAGTGACAAAAATTATTATATATAATATTATAATTAACTAGTATAATAGTCGATAGATTGTCATACTAGAACTTGAGGAACTGCTCATGAGCATTTCTTTTTAGTTAAAATATAATTTTCATAATCAATTAGAGGGGGTTATATGTCTTATAATATTGCTGGTGAAGTTGAAACGTTAAGCAAAAAATCTAACAAAGATGAAGGGGTTACATTGTTACATAACCCAGCTTATCGTGAGAAATATAGGGAACGTTTTGATGAAGCCCAGAAAAAAGTTATGGATATGGTTCAATTTTATGATGGAACAATAATATTAATAGAAAATAAAATTGCTATGTATTATTACGCTTGGCACAGTAAAAAAAGAGAATTTGAGCGTAAGAAACAACAAGCAGTGGTAAAAAACGATAGCTCAACGTAGGGTTTTTTTATGATAAGCTACAGTGGTATTATTTCACTATAGCTTTTTCATATAGCTTATCTATCACATTAGTGAAGTATTCTAATGTTTTGTATCCCTCGTGTTTAATCTTATTATGTTCTGTATGTGATTTATTGCTGTTAAGCTTGATAAAAAATATTGGAGTAGCCATAATATCAAGCTTATTTATTGCCAGTGATTTATCGTTTATAATTTTGTTAAACACTTCTTTGCCTTTCTTTTCATCAATGCATTGGTTAAATAGGTCTTGCTTTAAGTTACTCAGTGCAGCAATCCTTTGTAGTACAGTTAAATCACTTAAATCAGAGTAGTTCCACGAGTCTATTGAATTAAAAACAGCTTTGTTAAAATTAAAATAGTCTTCTTCTTTTTCATAGCAATAGCTTAGCATTGCAGCTTTTAATCCTCTATAATCCAGAGGAAAA
This sequence comes from Wolbachia endosymbiont of Madathamugadia hiepei, assembly GCF_013366855.1. Classification (NCBI taxonomy): domain Bacteria; kingdom Pseudomonadati; phylum Pseudomonadota; class Alphaproteobacteria; order Rickettsiales; family Anaplasmataceae; genus Wolbachia; species Wolbachia endosymbiont of Madathamugadia hiepei. The sequence continues at coordinate 4,882 of NZ_WQMP01000013.1, read as the reverse complement.
TGACGGAATATATATAACATTTTGCCCGTATCTATATATTTCTTTTTAATTGCAGGAAAAACCTCCTTATGAAAAAGGGAACAATGATAACAAGTGAGCGAAGCATATTCTATCATTAAAATTGGCGCTTTTGGATTACCTAGTGATTTGTCATCGGGCAATGGTAATAATAGTTCTTCTGCTGTTATTTCACCAGTTTTTTGAGTGTACTGGTTGTTGGACAAGTCTTGTTTAACAGCTGTATAAGAATTAACACTTATAAAAACTAGTAAAAGCAATAGTCTGAAAATCATTACAATATAAACACCAAAATTACTAAGAAAAATACGTATCTATATTAATAATGTCAAGATAACTTTTACTTAGCAAGGTTCTCAACTCTTTCTTTGAATGCAGCAATTATTTTACTTTGTGTATACTTGTACACTGAGTTTAATAGAGTTGAAAGCGAGCGAGATTGAAACTCAAATTCTATATAAAACTTCACCATGGTCTTATTTTTACCTATAGGAATGAATTTCCATTCATTGTATAAATGTTTAAATATTCCATTTGATGATACAGCTTTTATCCAACCTTCATTTGTTCTGCTTGGAGAAAGAAAGGTTACTTCTGATGTATATCTTTCTTTAATACCATGAAAAGCTGCTAGGAGATCCACAACCATTTGACTATCGATTTTTTCTTTTATATAAACAGCTTTGCACCAAGGAACAAAATCAGGATACTTCTCAACATCAATTACAACCTGAAATATCTCATCGGATGAACAGAGAAAAGTACCTTGTTCTTTGTATCGGTAGAGCATAAATCTAAATCAACTGGAACAGGGTCCGTATCTACCGTCGGTCTTAGTAGATTCCTGAGACCTAAAGTTAAAGTGGGCATCACGTATTAATTTGAACGAAATTAATAGAGGCAACTCCCTTGACTAGAAATTATCGCTCGGGAAATTTAACTTAACTCATAACGTATAGAACAGACCCTTATAATTATAGCTAGTTTACACAAGTTGTGTCTATATGTATATTGCAGTCAACAGTAAAACTAACTATCTTTATTAAACTTTGCATTTTAAGTATTACGGTGAATAAATATACCTTATGAATATTACTAAAGCTTTAATCGTTATTGTTTTTGTTATAATTTCTTCAGGTGCTTACACCAGTTGTGCAGATCACAAAATTTTTGTGCATGCTATGAAGCAACAAGTGGATAGCATATACACAAAAGAGAAGAAAAGAAATCAGGAATATACATATATAAAACTTCAGGAGATCATTCGAAGCAATGTTAATCTCAAAGAAATATCCCGATTTGTAATGGGAAAGCATTGGACTTTGACTACCCAGGAAGAAAGAGAAAGTTTCTTAAAAGAATATGAGGTGTATCTTATGCGTTTGTGCGTCAAAATTTTGTATAAGTACATGAATAACAGCGAAATGACTATAATGGGCTCAAAAGCAGGTGATGATGGAACTTGCTTGGTTAGTACAAGATTTTCCTACGGCGACGAAGAATTCACAAATATTGACTTTAAAGTTGCTAAAAGTAACAGTTCTTTCTTAATAAATGATGTTGTAATGAATGGAATAAGTATTTCTATTAATCAACGTTCCCAATTCAGTGAAAAAATTGATACGCATGGTATAGCGAGTGTTATAGATGAATTAAAATGTAATAACAATCTATGATATACATGCCTCACTGGCCTAAGCCACTTGGCAGAAGACCAAAAGACTTTTCTCTTGAGCGCATGAAAAGCTTTCTAAGTAAGTTAGGCAATCCCGAAAAAAAAATGCCTCCGGCAATTCACATAGCTGGAACTAATGGAAAAGGTTCAACATTATCATTCATAAGATACATAATGCAGGCAGCAGGGTATAAGGTTCATGCATACACTTCTCCACATTTAGTTAATTTTAATGAGAGAATAGTCGTTGCAGGAAGTCATATCGACGATAATGAATTATATAGTTTATTAGAAGAATGCCGCAGTGCAATTGCAGATCAGCCTATCACTTTGTTTGAAGCTGCAACAATTGCAGCATTCTTAGTTTTCTCTCGTTATGAAGCCAATGTCACTTTAATTGAGGTAGGTATGGGTGGAAGACTTGACGCAACAAATGTTATAGATAATCCGATCTTAACAATCATTACTTCCATCGCACTTGATCATATGGAATATCTTGGTCCTACTGTAGAAACTATAGCAGGTGAAAAGGCTGGAATAATGAAACACAATGTTCCTTGCGTAATAGCACCACAAGAAAAGTTCATAATGAATACGCTAGAGCAATATGCAGTCAATAAGAAATCTCCTCTATATAGGGGTGGGGTTGAGTGGAATTGCAGTAAACAACTGTCTGTCATCCAAGTAGCTAACACCGGGATCCAGCAAAAAAATGAGTGGATTCCAGCGTTACGCGCTGGAGCTCAAATGACTTTCCAATCAGCTATTCAATCAATAGAATTTCCTTTGCCTTCTTTGAAGGGCGATCATCAAATAATTAATGCAGGAAACGCTATTGCAGCATGTAGCATTTTGAGCGGAAAGTACGAATTTGATATTGGAGAAGAGGATATCACTTCAGGTTTACAACATACCTACTGGCCTGCACGACTAGAGCTTATAAAAGAGGGAAATTTAATTTCTTTGTTACCGAAAGATTGGCAATTATTTTTAGATGGTGCGCACAATAACGATGGTGCTAGAGTATTAGCTGATTGGGTAAAAGATAATTTTGCTGAAGGTATCTATATGATTTTTGGTGTTACTCGTAACAGAAACGTGGAAGAGTTTTTGGAACACTTTAAACCATATATCAAGTTATTATGTGCGGTTTGTGTTAAGTCTGAGCCTAAAGCAACAGATACAGGTCTAATCAGAGAGGGAGCGAATAATATAGGAATAAATGCTATTGAATGTGAATCGATCGGTGATGCCATATTAAACCACATACTAAAAGTTCCTATCCAGAATGTCAAAACCATACTGATTTGTGGTTCGCTATTCCTAGCTAGGGACTTTACTATTGAGAATAACTGAGTCTTTTAAAATTTATATCAACTAGCGCTATATTTTTTTCTGGAGGAAAGCTATATTGTAGCTATGGACAATATAATCATAAAAAAATTTGGTGGGACCTCATTAACTGACTTAAACCGAGTTGCAAACTTGATAAAAAGAGATGTTGAGAGAGGTTGTAACGTAATCGTCGTTGTATCCGCTGTTGCAGGATTTACTGATCAAATGGCTTTTCAGGCTAGACAAATCTCAGATTTAAGCTGCAAACGAGAGCTGTCGGAGTATGACGTTATACTTTCAGCAGGAGAGCAGATTTCTTGCGGCATGTTAGCAATCACTCTCCAATCTATAGGAATAAACGCTAAATCGTGGCTCGCCTGGCAGTTACCGATTATAACAGACGATCTTTACTCCGAGTCTAAAATAAAAACAATAGAGATTGACCACCTGAAAAGGTCTTTTACTGAAGGGTATACTGTAGCGATCATTGCTGGCTTTCAGGGTATATATGATGATAGAATCACCACTTTTGGAAGAGGAGGCTCTGACATATCAGCAGTTGCCTTAGCGGTAACTTTTAACGTCAGAGTTTGCGAGATTTTTACTGATATCGATGGAATATATACGGCTGATCCGAAAATTGTTCCAAAAGCACGCAAGCTCAAATCTATCTCTTACGATGAAATGTTGGAGATGTCATCATCTGGTGCTAAAATACTACATAATCGTTCAGTACAGCTTGCAATGAAACACAACATTAAAGTACAAGTGCTGTCCACCTTTAAAGAGGTGGAAGGAACTGTAGTACTGCATAAAAAAGATGTACTGGAGAGATACACAATTACTGGAATAACTTACAGCACCAATGAAGCTCTTGTAATTTTTGCTAACCTTGCAGATACCTTGCGTATTTTAAGGGATATTGCAGGGGCAAACATTAAAATTGATATGATACACGGATCAAGTCTTGTAATTTCCGAATTTGATATTGATTCAATGAAAAAGCTACTGAATGGGAGCTATATCATAAACAATAACGTAGCTAGAATTTCAATAATTGGTATTGGCGTTATGTCTAATACTGAGGTGATGCACTGCATACTCAAGGTCTTGAGCGAAAAAAAGATAGAAATACTCGCTATCACAGCATCTGAAACCAAGATCAGTATAATCGTTCAAAGAGAATGTGCTGAAGCTCTAGTTAGGGATTTACATACAGAATTGGTATAAATAGCCTTATGCCATACAACTTAGACCTCTCGCATATCAAACCAGCTTTGGCATATGCGAAAAAACTACTTGACAAGTTCCTCCAAACCCATTATTATGTTACTGGAGGTATTCAGTTATCTTCATCTGTGCAGATTAAACGACAAGAGTATTAAGATTGGCCTCTTATGTTTAAATTTTTGTATTATATGCACCTTATGTCTTTATTAATTTCACCTAGACTTCTAGGTTTTTCCCTATACAAGCTGAAACGTGCTTATAAGTTGTTTAAGACAGTATAGTACGCCAATTTGCAGGATTAGAGAGTGAGAACAATCTATCACGGGATTCTTTTATCTTTTTTTCTGCTGAGTAAGTTTCTTAGCACTTAAGCTAACGGTCTGTTGCAGTTTAAAAGTCGCTAAATTGCAGCGTTTAAGACTTAAAAAAACGCCAATACTAAAAATAGACAATGGCCAGGGTTTCTTTTGCTTTTTTTCTTATTTAGTAAATTTCTCAAATATTTATTACTAAAGTAGTATCCTGGATGCCAGTGTCTATTTTTAGTATTGGCGTTTTTTTAAGTCTTAAACGCTGCAATTTAGCGACTTTTAAACTGCAACAGACCGTTAGCTTAAGTGCTAA
>NZ_WQMP01000199.1:0-979 GCF_013366855.1 Wolbachia endosymbiont of Madathamugadia hiepei | reverse complement strand
TTTTAACCTGCACAGATTGGAAAGTTAAACAAATAGCTTCAGTGTCATTATAAGGGGGTTGACAGAACTTGTCAAGTAGTTTTTTGTTTCTATTGGATGACGGTTGTTATACGCTTAGCGCGCTGCTAGAAACTATGTGAGAGGTCTAATGAAGATTTATTTACCAACATAGAGCTGCCTTGGTCTACTGATTTTAGTTTCTTTGTCATTTGCCATTTCATACCACTGAGTAACCCAACCAGTAGTTCTTGCAAGTGCGAAAATAGGCGTGAACATATTCGAAGGGATATCAATAGCGTTCATTATTATACCTGAATAAAAGTCAACATTCGGATATAGCTTGCGCACAACAAAATACTCATCCTTTAAAGCTATTTCTTCAAGTCTTTTTGCAATCTTGAGCAGTTCACTACTTTGTTCCAGTTTACCCAAAACCTCATTACAGGCGTCTTTCAATATGCGTGCGCGTGGATCGTAATTTTTATAAACACGATGACCAAACCCTATCAACTTGAATGGATCTTTATCATCTTTAGCTTTTTCAATGAACTTATCTATATCTCCACTTTGCTCTATCTCCTTTAGCATACTTATAACTGCCTCGTTAGCACCACCATGCGCCGGTCCCCAAAGTGTAGCAACTCCTGCAGAGAGGCTTGCAAACAAACTAGAACCGGCTGATCCCACCAACCTAACAGCCGCTGTAGAAGCATTCTGTTCATGGTCAGCATGAAGAGTGAATATTTTATCCAGAGCTTTTGCAAAAAGGGTACTTTTATCGTTATCAAAAGCATCGCCAAACATCATCCTTAAGAAATTTTCATTATAGTTCAATTCATTGTTGGCATTTATGAATTCCTGATTGTTGATATGCCTGTATATCATTGCAACAATTTCAGGAACTTGCGCTATTGCAGAAATTCCAAAATCTAGATCTTCACTATTGACGTTGTTGCCATATCTCTCATGGTAAAGTGCC
>NZ_WQMP01000012.1:0-12875 GCF_013366855.1 Wolbachia endosymbiont of Madathamugadia hiepei | reverse complement strand
TAGTTTCTCTATTTGTAGCTAAGTTAAACTACCAGTTTTTGCTACATCTTTCCTTATTTTCTCATGATAAACTTTTTTCACAGAGACTAACCTTATTTTTTATTCCTGCGTTGCTTATGATGCAAAGACATGAAAAAACTTGACTTAAATTAGTAATTGTTTAATATTAAAAATAGTGTTCTTTGCCCGTTGAAGCTATAATTATAACTAATTGTATAGGATTTATTTGTATGATTGCTAACCGAAAAAGCAGTGTTAAACAGAAAAGTGACAAAAATAACTTAGTTGGAAGCATTGACATAATAAAAACAGCAGGAGAGCTTTCACTTCAAAAAGGTCTAGATTTTGAAGTGGTAATAAAGGCATTAGAAAGTGCCATAGAAGCAGTGGCTCACCAAAAATATGGTAATAAAAGTAAGATTACAGTCAACATAGATAGAAACACAGGCAAAGTTACTGCATATAGAGAATTAAAGGTTATTAGTGATGAACCAAATGAAGAAGAGAATGCTGGATATGAATCAATTACTCTTACACAAGCTAAGTTAATAAGAGAAGATGCAAAAATTAGAGATACTGTTAATGAATTGCTTTCTCTCAGCACTGATCTTGCTTCAGCAAGAATTGCCCAGCAAAGAATTGCTCAGGTGATTAAATATGAAGAATCGAAAAAGCAATATGAGGAATTTAAGGATAAGGTCGGAGAAATAAGATATGGTATTGTTAAACAAGTGGAGTATTCAGACCTGATCATAGACATAAATGGCGCTAAGGCATACCTTCCATTGCGAAATTTAATCGGTGGTGAATCATTTCGCGAAGGCGATAAGATTAAAGCTTACATACAAACTGTTAAGCATTCTGATGATGGACGCCAAATTATTCTTTCTAGGGCCCATGAAGGCTTTTTGGAAGCACTATTAAATCAAGAGATACCGGAAATTGCTGACGGGTTAGTAACAGTTAAAGGTATAGCTAGAGATGCTGGTTCAAGGTCTAAAATTGCTGTTTTCTCTCCTGATAAAAACATCGACCCAGTAGGTGCTTGTGTTGGAGTTAAGGGGGATAGGATAAAAACCATCATACATGAATTAAATGGAGAAAAAATTGATGTCATACATTACTCTTCAGATCTGGGCCAATTTGTTATCAAAGCAATTACTCCTGCAGAAGTATCGAAGGTTATTATTGATGAAAATGAAAATTGTGTAGAATTAATAGTTGCTGAAGATCAATTAAGCTTAGCTATAGGGAAAAAAGGTCAAAATGTAAGATTAGCCTCAGAGCTTGTTGGATGGAAAATTGAGATACTAAGCACTCAGCAAGAATCAGAAAGGCGGAGTGGAGAACTCAGTCAGTGTTCAGCTTTATTTGCTGAAGCTCTAAATCTAGAGGAGATTATGGGGCAGTTATTAGTCACAGAGGGTTTTTCAAGCGTAGAGGACATATCCAATGCTTCAATTAAAGAGCTTGCTTCGATAGAAGGTTTTAACGAAGATATTGCGAGTGAATTGCACAGCAGAGCAAATAAATATCTAAAAGCAGAAAATGACAAAAGAATAAAAGAGTTAAGAAGTTTGGGCATGGAAGATGATGTGATTAATTTGCCTTTATCAATAGACGACAAAATTGCTCTTAGTAAACACGGTATCATGACTTTAGAAAATATAGCAGACTTGTCAAGTTATGAGTTTTATGGTATACTCTCCTCTTCAGCGAGCGGTAAAGAGGATTTGAAAGACACAGTAGATTCAATAATCATGGAAGCTCGTAGAAAGCTTGGGGTAATATAGCAAAATAATATGAATAACGAAGATATCAGTAGTAAAAAACTAACGCTTCAAGGTTTTAACAAACCTAAGTTGGGTCTTGATTTGAACTCTTCAGCGAGTCCAAGCACGGGAGCTACAATAGTAAAAAAAAGAAGAAGAAAACCTCATGAGCCAGAAGAACAAGATGGAAGTAAATTAGGTTCCTTGACAGAAAAAGAGCAAATCTTCCGTATTAATGCTGTACAGAATGCTGCTTTGTTAAAGGAAAAGAATCTAAAAGAAGAAAAAGAAGTAGTAAAGGAAGGCAATGATGAAAAGGTTGATGATGAAGATGGTGCTTCAGATGCCTCGTTTAAAGAAATCGAAGAAAAAGCTTCAAGTGGTGTTAGCCCAGCTAAGCCAACGGAGAGTGGAATTGACGATGAAGATGATGATAAAAAACCTTTAAAGGCTAACAAAGATATATATTCTAAGCACTCCAAGCTGATAATCGCGCAATCAATAGATGATAAAATTGAACAATCCCCTGCGTTTAAGCAAAGATTTGGTATAAGAAATAGAAAATCGAAATTCACCAAAGGTAAAAACATATCAAGAGAAGTTATTATACCAGATGAAATTACAATTAGAGAATTATCCGTTCGTATGGCAGAGAACAGCAAAGATGTGTTAAGAATGTTAAAAGAAGAAGTTGGTGAGAGTTACAGAGTGGATAATTTGGTGGATCCGGATATAGCATGTGAAATAGTGGAAAAATTTAATCATACAGCTAAACGAGTGAGCGATGCTAACAAGGAAAAGGATTTACTTTTCATAGAGGACAAAGAAAGCTTGCCTAAAAAACCTAAGCCGTCAGTTGTCACTTTTATGGGACATGTTGATCATGGTAAAACCTCATTGCTTGATGCGTTTCGTGAATCTAATGTTGCAGAAAGAGAGTCAGGTGGAATAACTCAACATATAGGTGCTTACCAGGTAGTTACAAAGGATAAGCAAAGAATTACTTTCATTGACACACCAGGACATGAGGCATTCACTGCGATGCGTGCGTGTGGTGCCAACATCACTAATATAGTTGTAATAGTGATTGCGGCCGATGACGGAGTGATGAAACAAACGATTGAGGCAATAAATCATGCAAAGGCAGCAAATGTTTCTATTATAGTTGCTATTAATAAAATCGATAAATTGCAGTCTAATGATATAGAAAGGGTAATTAGTAGTTTACCTCAATATGACCTCATTCCTGAAGAACTTGGTGGTGATGTTATGGTTGTGCCAGTATCAGCAAAAAAGAAAATTAACCTAGACAAACTAGAAGAGGCGATTTTGTTAATTGCTGATTTAATGAAGCTTGAAGCGATAGAGGATTATCGAGCATCTGGGTGGGTGATAGAATCTAAAATAGATAAAGCCAAGGGAATATCAGCTACGTTGATAGTTGAGGAAGGAACGCTGAAGGTTGGTGATATGTTGGTGGTGGGTACGACATATGGAAAAGTACGTAGTATGGTTAATCACCTTGGTCAAAGGGAAAAGATGGCTCCACCTTCTACTCCAATTGAAATCACTGGTCTAAACGGTGTGCCAGATGCTGGAGATAAATTTGTTGTTGTAAATTCTGAAAAGCAGGCACGTGAAATCGTTGAATACAGATTAGAGCTGATCAAGAGAAAAGAGGAGGATTCAAGCAATAGTGATTTAGACATGTTCAGTCGTAATGACAATGAGACAGAAGAGTTATCTGTAGTTTTGAAGTGTGACGTAACTGGTTCTATCGAAGCAATATCAAGTTCAATTGATAAACTTGGTAAAGATCAAGTGAAATTAAATATCCTACACAAGGCGGTGGGAGGAGTAACAGACTCAGATGTGCTGCTTGCAGAAGCATCGAAAGCAGTAATTTTGGCGTTCAATGTCAAAGTGGATTCAAAAATAAGGGATTCGGCAAGACAAAAAGGTGTAGAAATACGTACTTATAACGTAATATACGAACTTATTGACAGTATGAAAATGTGCTTGACTAAAATGTTAAAGCCTGTAACACGAGAAGTGCGTATTGGTTCTGTATCTGTGAGACAGATATTTAATGTATCTAAAGCTGGTAATATTATTGGATGTTATGTAAGTGATGGAGTTGTAAAAAAAGATTCTTTAATTAAGGTAATGCGCAACAGTAAATTAATATATGAAGGAAAATTGAAAGCTTTGCGTAGATTTAAGGATGATGTTAAGGAAGTAGGTACAAACTTTGAATGTGGAATGTCTCTAGATGGTGATGGCGATATTAAGGTTGGAGATATTCTGGAAGTTTATCAATTAGTGCAGGAAGAAAGGGTATTATAGTATGAAAAAAGAAATCAGGAGCCTAAAAATAGCATCTGTACTGTATAGAGCAATATCCAGAGTCTTAATGGAAGGTAAGGCATTCAATAAAAACGTAGTGGTATCTGAAGTAAAGTTAAGTAAAGACTTAAAAAAAGCAGATGTATATGTAGTGCTATCTTCATTAAGCGAAAAAGATTGTGATATTAGCACTATTATTGATGAAATCAACCAATCTGCATGGTTGATACGCAAATCCATATTGTGTTATGTTGATTTGCGGTTTGTACCCAAGTTAGTTTTCAAAACTGATTTAGCATTCGATAATCTTGTTAATGTAAGCAAAATACTAAGTAATCATACTTAATGATGCATTTCAATCATTACTTTTCATTGATGAGGTTGCACAGTTTAACAGGTTTGTGGCTTGTATTATTCCCTAGTTTAAGTGGTATTATTCTAGCCTCAGCTTCTCTATCTTGGCAGGCTTTTTTTCTCCTTATTTTGTTTACTATAGGTGCATTCTTGATGAGACCTGCGGGTTGTATAATCAATGATATTTTCGATAAAGAAATAGATGCGCATGTTGAACGAACAAAATATAGGCCACTTGCAAGTGGTGCACTAAACGTAAAGCAAGCTTTGATTTTACTTTCTCTGTTACTGTCCATTGCACTAGTAATCCTACTACTCACCAATAAAACTACACTTATACTTGGGGTAATCTCAATGTGTATGATAATTATTTACCCTTTACTAAAGCGTTACGTTTGGTGGCCACAATTGTTTTTAGGGTTTACTTTTAATATGGGATCGTTCCTAGGTTGGGCGGCAGTAAAGAACCAGATTAGTATAGAACCTATGCTCTTTTATGCAGGATGTATCTTTTGGACACTGAGTTACGACACCATATACGCTCATCAAGATAAAAGAGATGATGAAAAACTCGGAATGAAATCAACAGCATTATATTTTGGTGACACAACAAAATCTTGGCTAAAAAGGTTTCATTTAATATCTCTTATGATGTGGCTATATGCCGGTATCTTATCATCATTGAATAACATTTTCTATATCGCTTTACTTGCTGTAGGGGTCATGTTTCACTACCAATATAAAAATCTCAACCCCGACGACTCCAGTCAATGCATGTACATATTTAAAAATAATTCCTATGTAGGACTATTGCTTTTTCTCGGCATTCTTTTAGATAGAGTTGTAAACTGAAATGCGACTAATTAAGAAAGGCTGCTCCAAAGGAGTTTAGAGACACCGGGGAAGACTTTGTTTGAGCTATCTATAAAAAATCTATAGCTTATACCAATGGTAATAGCAAAAATTAAATTGCCAGTCAACAAAGGCGTCATTTCAGCGCTCCCTCCTTCTGTCATCCAAGTAGCTGATACTTGCATCCAGGATACTACTTTGGTAATAAATATTTTAGAAATTTACCAGATGGAGAAAAAGGCAAAGAAATCCCGAGTGGCGAGTTTTGACTCTATAATACTTTAAATTGGCGCTATAATAATTTACTGACGCTTAGTTCAAGCACGATTTGGCTGAATGTAGAAAAAATGAAAAAGACATGCAGCCGCTATAATTTGATATAATCCGCCAAAAAATACCCTGAGTTTTTTACTGAATTTTGTCATTGAGCCTGCAGATCAAAAACAAGTTTTGAATCAGAAACACCCTCGTTGCTATGATAATGGGTTTTGCGAAGGTTGTCAAGCAGTTTTTTTGTTTCTGATCTCAAACTACGGACCTTCCCGCGGATAAAATCGAGAGCTTAGCCTCAAGTCTTTTGCAGACGTTATAGAGCTAAGTAGCAGTCCTACACATATTAAGCTCGCAGCAGTTGTACTTCCTCCATAAGATAGAAATGGCAACGGATCACCTATTACGGGTAAAAGACCGATTGTCATTCCGATGTTTATGGCGAAATGAACGCCAAAAAAGGCAAAAATCCCGGTAGATACCAACTTAGAAAAATAATTTCTTGATCTATAAGCAATAGAGAATATTATAGCAAACAGCTTAGTATAGAGGAGAACCAAAACCATGCTACCTAAAAACCCCCATTCCTCGCCAAGCACTGCAAAAGCAAAATCTGTGCGCTTTTCCGGTAAAAACCCAAGCTGAGTTTGACTTCCATTAACAAAACCTTTACCAAGCAAACCTCCTGAACCTATAGCTATCTGGGATTGCTGCGCATTATAGCCTATTCCAAGAGGATCCACTGATGAATCCAAAAACGACAGTACCCTTTGCTTGTGATAAGGACGTAAAAAAGGCCAGATAGTTGGTATTACAAGAATGCCAATCGTTCCAAAAACTATCAAATGAGCTCTTTTGATTATTGCTGTGAATATAATCGATGCTCCTATAAATAACATTATCACGGCCGTGCCTAAATTAGGCTGCTTTAGTACCAAGAATACAGGTAAGAAAATAATTATAAATGCCTTGAATAACCTTTGAAATTCCATCATTTTATACGCACTTTGCTTATTAAAATAACGAGCAAGTGCAAGTATTAAGCCTACTTTTGCAAACTCCGACGGTTGCAAACTAATTGGCCCAATCCTTATCCACCTTGTTGCACCCATTATGTGCGAACCAAAAAAGTTTACTAACAGCAGCGAAGTTACTGCTGCTATATAAAAAAGGTAGGCATACTTCAAATAAAAATCTATCTCTATGAATGACATAGCTATAGCCAATAGAAAAAAGAAAGAGAATACAACTAGTTGATGAATCGCAAATGGCATCCACTTTCCTCCAGCAGAAGAATATTGAACAACAATGCCAACGCAAAACAGCGCTATTATGTTAATGATTAGCAATAAGTAAATCTTCTTTGGCCTACCCACAACAAAAACTTTATAACCTTGAAGTATAATAAGAAATGAAAATCAAAAAGCCAACTTTTCAACTGCTAACCAAATTGGAGTACTGTATACTACTGTTAAAGCTGCCATGAGTAACAGACAGAAAAGCATAGGTAGCGGTACTTTATCAACCGACCCAGGCGCCATTTCAGCGTGTAATGCTGCATCATTTCCAAAATACATTTTCTCTACCATCTTCCACATATATATTAGCGCAAGGAAAGAACCAGCAGCAAAAACTATAAGAGAAATCCACGCGTGAGACTCGATAATTGCTTTCATCATATACCACTTACTTACAAAGCCGCTTGTTAAAGGCACACCAATCAATGCTAAGCTAAGTAGAGTAAATGCAAGTGCTGTATGAGGCATCGATTTCTTAAGTCCTGACAAATTCTCTACTTTTGTTGAATCAAATTTGTAAGAAACACATCCTACAGCCATAAATAAAGATGTTTTTATTATGCTATGGTTTATTATGTGAAGGATTGCTACAAATAAGCCTGCTTTTGAGTTTAAACCCAGCATTAAAATTATATAACCAATCTGGCTGACGCTAGAGTTAGCAAGCAACCTTTTCATGTCTTTCGCGGTCATTGCAAATATTGACCCAAATACAATAGCACAAAATGCAAGGATAATTATCACATTGTTCAATGGTGGTTTAAATAAAAAAAAGTTTTGATGGAAAACAGTATAGAAGATCCTGATAAAAACATATATCATCACTTTGGTCACTGTACCTGAAAAGAATATACTAATGAAACTTGGCGCCTCACTATACGAATTAACTAGCCATCTACTTAATGGAAACAGTGCTATTTTGATTGAGAGGCCAACAAAAATGAACAACGTGCCAAGCTTTATGATGTTATTATCATACAGCGGTACTATCCTCTCGGCCATGTCAGACATATTGAGTGTTCCTGTCATAGAATACAAAAGCCCGATACCAAACAAGTAAAACGTTGCGCCTATTGTTCCACTAATCAGATATTCAAATGCTGCAACCAGAGCTTTTTTATCCCTCCCCATTGAAACTAGTATGTAAGAAGAAAGAGACGAAATTTCCCAAAAAACGTAAAGATTGAATATGTCGTTTGTTACTAAAATCCCAAGTAGCCCGCTTAAGCACAACAGAAACAAAGAATAAAAACCAGTGATTTTGTTTTTGCTGATCTCTTTTTCATTTATATAAAAGCTATAAAGCACACTTATCAGTGCTATAAAATTCACTAGAGTTAGAATCAAGGAGTTTAATATATCGATTCTTAACTCTATTCCGTATGGAGGAGCCCAATCTCCAAGGTAATAAGTTATAATTTCACCATTATACGTTTTCACGAGTAGTATCGATGAAATAAAAAAAGTAGCTGCTGTTGTGGCAAAAGAAATAGACCAGGATACTTTATGTTTCCTAGTAAGGAAGCAAAACATTGACGCAATTATTGGTATGATAACTTGTAAAATTGGTAATTGCATTAAATTGTTGTTAATGGACTGTTAAAGTATTAGTATATATAATACTTTTTGTTTTAATACCCTTATGTTATCTAAAATCTGTAATGCGATAAAGTATCTATTACGAAGAAAAGGTAAATTTGTAGGAAGAGACGAAAATGGAAACTCTTACTATGAATCAAATAAAGGAAAAAGGTGGGTCACGTATAGCAGTGTCTCTGAACCTACAACAGTACCTCCAAAGTGGCACATATGGCTTCACTATACTGATGATACAGTGCCAGTTAATAATAAAAAGAAAAAAATAAAACATACTCCTAATTTGACGGGTACAAAAGATGCGTATTATCCAAACCAAAAAGTGAAAAATTACTATAAAAGCTGGAATCCTAATAACTAAAAATGCGAAGATCAAATATACTTGAAATAACTGCTGGATTATTTATGTTGGCTTTTACTATTTTTCTGGTTTGTTTTGCTGTTGATAAGCTATCTGACATAAAAAAAAGCTATAAGGATTGTTATAAAATATATGGTCTTTTTGCTAACGCCAATGGCATAGTGGTTGGTGATAGCGTCAAGGTTTCCGGCGTAGATATTGGAAGCATAACTGGCGTATCACTTGATAAAGCTACTTATGTGGTACGAATCGATATGTGCATAAGTAAAGACATAAAATTGCCAATTGATAGTTCAGCTCTAATAACTAGCAGTGGAGTTGTCAGTAGTAAATTTGTTAGCATATCACCCGGGTCAGGTACTAAACTAATTTCGAAAGGTGGTAAAATAGAGTATACCCAAGCTGAAGCAAATGTTGGTGGAATAATAGACAAAATTCTTGGTATGTTCACAAAATAAGGCTCTTTCCCCATTATTTATAGCTCTTCCCATAATAGCCTAAAAGAGATAAATAAGGATTTATAGTAGTAAAGGCTTTGTTACATAGCTCTCTATGAGAAACAGTGAGAAAGGAGCTTATACCAAATTCCAATGGTAATAGGACAAATTAAATTGCCAGTCAATAATGGTACCATCCCAATATCAAGTACTGGGATGACACCCTTTGTTGTAAACCCACTTTTACTACATGATTACTTTTTTATGGCATCTTGTCTATCTCATTTTACCATTCCGCTGAACAGATACAATAAAAAGATTTTATTTAAAATATAAAATTATTATAAATTTATTTCCAAGAAGTTTATGCAAAGGATCTAGTGAGTAGTTGGAGCTAGCTTGAATACATCCCACCCGTCTGTAATTCAATAAACCTGAAAGAATCAATGTAGCTATTAAAATTGTTTCGATCTACGTCAGTTATCCAAGTTTGGCATTGAATACTTAACACTTCCTCTATCAACACCCTCCTGTAATGCTCATCCAGATGAGACATTATATCGTCGAGGAGGAGAAGCGGTGCCTTATTGTGGTGAATACATCTTGCTTGTACACTGGATAAGATGATTGAAAGCAGCAATAACTTTTGTTCTCCAGTAGAGCACAAATTTATTGGTATATCTCTTCCTTGGCAAAAAACTTGAAATTTATCATTGTTCACACAAAAGGTTACTCTACCAGTTAATGAGTCTTTTTTCCTATTTTCCTTTAGACGACCCTGGAAATATTCTGCAGTATCGCTTGAAGTTAGCTGGCTGCTGAGTTTTAGACTCGCTTTTGGAAAAAACTCAGTGGAGTGGTTATCAATTGTATCTTGCAATGTTTTTAAAACAGATAGTCGCATACATAATATATTGACTGCATTAACAGCCATAACATTTTCAAGGCTAGAGAGCCAGTTCTCGTCCAAAATGTTCTCCCTTAGCAGTTTACTCCGCTCGTATTTGGCTTTCCTATATTTCATGTAGCAGTAAGTGTAATTTTCTTCAAATAGTGAGACAATGCGGTCTAAAAATTTTAACCTATCACTTGGAGAGCTAAGAAGAATGTAGTCCATTTGCGGGATTAGCCATATCACATTGGATATTCTATACAACGATGAATAACCTGGTTGCATTTTCCCATCAATTTGTATTAGTTTCTTATTAAAGTTTTTTGCAATACCGATTGAATTGAAATCTACTCCATTAAAGAAACCATAGTGCACTGTCCAATTTTCATTACTGAACTTGTTTTGCATCTCACTAGCTTTTGCTTTTTTCATTCCATTGCTTTTAGCAAGCAACGAAATCGCTTCAAGTATATTAGTTTTACCAACACCATTCTTGCCAGTTATCACAACCGAATTGTCACTTGAGTACAGTTCAAAACTTGAATGGTTACGAAAATTATGTAATTGCAACTTTTTTATGTAGCAATGGGTAGCCATTAGCCTAGATGTTGTTTTTAATTTATATTCTTCTGACTTCCTCTAGAACCTCATCAACATGTCCACTAACTTTTACATTTTTCCAGATCTTCACTATTTTACCCTCTTTATCTATTAAAAAAGTAGTGCGTTCTATTCCCATATACTTTTTACCAAACATGCTCTTTTCTACCCAAACACCATATTTTTCTAACATTTCAGCATTTTCATCAGAAATTAGATAAAATGGTAGAGAATATTTTGCTTTGAAGTTAGTGTGGCACTTAACACTATCTCTTGATACACCGATTATCACTGTATCAAGGGAAGAAAAGTCATTTATTTTATCTCTAAAGCCTTTTGCCTCCATAGTGCAGCCAGGAGTGTCATCTTTAGGATAGAAATAAAGAACTACATTTTTTTTATCAAAAAAGTCACTCAACGATAAATTTTCACCAGAATCTGTTGGTAAGCTAAAATCAAGAGCATTATCTCCTACTGCTAATTCCATATCCCGCTCCGTTAATAATACTTGTATGGTAGTATATTATAGTCAAAGCTTCTAAGAACTCCAGTTAAAAATCAATCAAATCCTCACATGTTTGCTCTTCATAAAAGAAGTTTAACGTTATCGTAGTACCAAGCTTTGCTTCACTTTTAATATCGAAAGTTCCACCCATTAGCTCTACTAGTTTTTTGCTGAGTGGCAACCCGATGCCTGTACCTTCGTTTCTGTATCCTGAGTCTGCTTGGCCAAAGACAGACATGACTTTGTATATATCTTGCTGCATTATTCCTATTCCATTGTCATAGAACTCAATAGTCAATAAGTTTTTTTCTATATTCTCTTTAATCACCATTCTTATTAGGCCGTCTTTGGGAGTAAATTTGATTGAATTTGATAATAAGTTTATTATAACTTGTTTCATCCTCTTGGGATCTGCAATAACTAATAATTGTTTATTGGGTATTTCCTTTTCTAAACTAATTCCGGTTTCTTTTAATTTGGGTGACAGCATATTCAAACATGAATCTATTATTTTATTCAGGTTAAACTTCACTTTTTCTACTGTTAAGCTGCTTGCTTCAGCTTTTGAAAAATCAAGCACATCATTAATTAAAGCAAGTAAATGTGTTCCTGCATTATATATATCGTCTGCATACTCCTTGTATTGGGCATGATCCATCGAACCTAAAGTTTCATTTTTGATTAACTCTGCAAACCCAATAATAGCATTAAGTGGCGTGCGCAGCTCATGTGTAACGCTTGCAAAAAACTTTAGCTTGTTTGCATTTTCTTGCTCTAACGCCTCTTTCATCTGTTGTAACTCGATATTAGTTTTATGTTGCTTAGCTAGCACTTGGGTATTGGAAAAGTGCAAATAAAGCATTATTAGTATTAAAATTACTAATAATAAGCCCACGAACGTTAAAAATAGGCTATATACCATGACATAAGAGTTATTGTGGTTTTGAATGATCTTTAAAAAAAATGATGGCTTAATGTCACCTTCATGAAATATAGGAAAAATAGAAACTAGTTTATTTCCTGTAGTGTAAAATATTTCTTGGTTGTTTAGTAGCCTATCGATTTCATCGTCTGTAAGTAACTGTTCATAATCATGATCTTGGGTGTTAAAGTGACTGAACATTATTCTACTATTTTGATCATATAGTATTAAGCTCAAGTTCTTCACTTCGCTAACTGATTGTAATAATTCAGCACGTAGCCTTATCAGTTGGTTTATATAATCAAAGTTCTTGTATTTCATGTGGTGCTTTTCTATTAGTAAGTAGTGATACTTTTTTATTATGCTATTTTCCAGTACACTTTTTAAGCCTATACTTGAGTCACGGTAAGAAGAGAGAAAGTTATTCCTTA
The DNA here is from genome assembly GCF_013366855.1 of Wolbachia endosymbiont of Madathamugadia hiepei. Classification (NCBI taxonomy): domain Bacteria; kingdom Pseudomonadati; phylum Pseudomonadota; class Alphaproteobacteria; order Rickettsiales; family Anaplasmataceae; genus Wolbachia; species Wolbachia endosymbiont of Madathamugadia hiepei. The sequence goes on along the minus strand of NZ_WQMP01000012.1, from coordinate 239 downwards.
GTGAATAATTACAATATATCACACTGAATAAAATCACAAAAATTGATGAGAATAATGCGATAACTTTTGCGTATCTATTTTTCTTTAGTGCAGAAAGTATTAATTTACTTAGTCTCTGTGAACAAAATTTTAGAGAAGCCATATGAGGGAACCAACGAGGTTTAAAAAACCCATAAAAACCTCAGCAGTCTTGTCAAATCGAGAAAAAACACGTCTAAAGTTCTTGATTTTTCCAAAGA
>NZ_WQMP01000011.1:0-12971 GCF_013366855.1 Wolbachia endosymbiont of Madathamugadia hiepei | reverse complement strand
TTTGACAAGACTGCTGAGGTTTTTATGGGTTTTTTAAACTTCGTTGGTTCTCTCATATGGCTTCTCTAAAATTTTGTTCACAGAGACTAGCGTTCCATTGCTTTGACATCATCAACATCTTGAGTTGTAGCTTGACTGGGTACTTCAATTCCGACAGGTTGATTACCAGCACCAGATTTCTGTAACCTTTCTTTTAACCCTTTAGCTGCTTCTTCCAATTGCTTTTGATCAAGATCCTCTGGATTTTTTTTACCCCTTTGCTTGACTGTTGTTTCAGTACTCATATCTTTACCTTCTTGCTGATTATAATTTTTACATTGCTCTTGCTGAGGTAGATCAACGACCGAATTGAAGAGAGCTTTTATTATATCTTTTAACAGTCCTACAAAACCTCCGCTTTTGCCTTCTCCTTGTTCTTGAGGCTTATTTTTCACGTTAGATTCTTTTTTGCTGTTATTTTTAGACATTTTTGATTCCCTACCATATAAAGCTTAGTAAAATTTTACGTGCAAATTGTTAAGTAATGGTTAATAATCTAGTATCAATTTGCTATACACAGATGGATATCATTCTAGCAACAGGCGGTACAGGTGGACACATTTTTCCAGCTATAACCTTAGCAAGAGCACTAAAGATACAAGGATATAATAGCACATTATTTACTGATAAAAAAACAGATAAAAATACTGATATGGAGAGTTATACCCTGCCGTTATGTAAGCCAAGCAGCAATAAATTTAAGTTTTTTCTTTTTTTGATATGTAGTTGTGTGTTAGCACTGTATCAAATAAGAAAATTGAAACCAAAGCTAGTCATTGGTTTTGGTAGCTATGCTTCTTTTCCAACTCTTCTTGCAGCAAAGATTCTCTCTATACCTATAATTTTGCATGAACAAAATACAGTTTTAGGGAAGGTAAACAGATTCTTTTCCAAAAGTGCAAAATTAATTGCAACTAGCTTTCCAGAGACTAAATATGCGAGAAATAGTAAGTGTATTTTTACAGGGAATTTCGTTAATATAAAGGCGCAAGGTTATTCTTGCGCTGAGAAAATCTTAAGTATATTAATAATAGCAGGTAGTCAAGGTGCAAATTTTTTTGATGATATAGTGAGTGACGTGATTTGTAGTCTGCCTACTGAAATGAAAAGGAAGATTAGAGTAACGCAGCAATGCACAAAGAAAAATATGGACAGAGTTAGGGGCCTATATGAGAGTGAAAGAATCGGTTGTGAATTAAGTGAGTTTTTTGACGATATGGAAAATAGGTTGGTAAGTGCTCATTTGGTAATTAGCAGAGCAGGAGCAACCTCGATAGCGGAAATCACTCTTGCTGAGCGCCCTGCTATATATCTTCCTTATCCTCACTCAAAAGATAGTCATCAATTTTATAACGCAAAATATATTGAAGATTCAAGGGCGGCTGTAACAGTTGAGCAAAACAGTGAAGTGAAAAAAATTTTAAGAGAGTTGCTAGTTGATCTATTACAAAATTGTCAAAAATTGCATGATATGGCTAGTAATACTAAGAGAACAAAAATAAGGAATGGGGTTACTGAATTTATTAAGGTAATATCTCAAAAATTTAGCTGACGGATATGGCTGCTTGCTTTTTCTTCGAATGTATCCCAAAGACTTTTTTCTAGCAATGTATTATATAATTTGTTGATGTAAACTACTCCCGTGGGTGAAGTTGTGTTAATTTCGAGAAGAAAGTTGCCTATAATGTCAATACCAACAAATGTTAGCCCTCTTTTCTTTAATTCAGGGCCAATTTTATTGCATATTTCATTGTCTCTGTCGTTCATCTGAGCAGGTTCAAAGCTCGCTCCGAGCCGCAAGTTTGTTCTGATCTCTCCATCTCTTGGAACTCGTTTCATTATTCCAATTGGTTGGCCATCGAGTAACAGTATTCTTTTATCTTTATCTATGTTTTTGCAAAATGCTTGTGCAATCACAGGACACTCATATTTTGCAATCATGAGTTCAACTACTACTTGAATACTGTTTTCATCTTGTGTTCTTATTACATCGTTTCCTCCATAGCTATACAATGGTTTCAGGATAATATCTCTGTAATCATGGTAAAAATCTCTAATCATCGATATATTTTCAGTAATTAAAGTTGGTGGAGTTAGTTCTGGAAACAGTGAAGTAATTAGTTTTTCGGGACAGTTTCTTATCTCCGTTGGATTATTAATTACCAATGCGCTAGTTTTTTCTAAAATATAGGTGGTTGTAATATAACGCACATCAAAGGGTGGATCTTGTCTGATAAATATGATATCCATTTCACTCAAGTTGATGGTTACATCTTTTTTAGAGATGAAACTAAAATCGTCAACGCTGACTTTCTGAGCAAGAGCGATTGGCTGATTTAACTTTAGTGCTAAATTGTTAGGGACATAGAAGAAAACTTCGTGCTCCCTCCTTTGTGCCTCCTTTATTAATGCAAATGTGGTGTCAGTTTCAAAGTTTATATTCTCATCCATTTGAAAAGCTACTCTCATTTGCACATCACCTTTGATATAAAATTGTAACTGGGAACTAAATTTCCATTAATTGCGTAATTTGCTGTGTCTATATCGTACATAACTCACAACTTGTTTTACCCCTTTTACTTTTCTTGCAATTGCTATTACAGCTTTTAGTTCCGCTTTATTTTGAGCTATACCCATCAAATAAACAACTCTATCAACCGTATTAACGCTATAATTAATTGATTTGATATTTCTTTTCCCTAAAAGTCTTGTTCTTATTTCCGCCGTTATCATACCGTCTACGGTAGTGTCAAGCATGGAAGTTGTTTGCATTGGTGTTACTCTTATTTCATTTATTACTTCTTTAACTTCTTTTTGTTGCCAAGCTATTTTCTCTGCTGTGAGTTGCTTTTCAGGGGTATCAACGTTTCCAATGAGCAATACTCTTCCTTCGCTTACTTTAACTTTTATAGATGAAAATAGTCCGTGCTTTAGGAGTCCCTTATTGATTCTGATTACCATAGTTGTATCATCAACAATATTTCCCAAAGATTTATCTTGTGTTGTTATTGCTGTTGCCGTTGCTGTAGTCACTACGCTACCTATTATAAGTGGTGTACAGCCACTCTGTGTAATCAGAAAAATTTCAAGTAAGAAGCTTGTTATTAGTCTCATTATTGATTTTCAGAGTTTAGAATTTTCATTAAGAAATGTTAATAAGCTTTTTTGATTGTGTAAATACTATAAATTAAATAAGACTTTAGACCTTGAGTATTTTTAAGACGGTACTTATAATGAAATGATAGGGATAGTTTGTGTTAGCTATAAATTACTGAAAAATTCTTGCGGATATGGCGGAATTGGTAGACGTGCCAGGTTTAGGTCCTGGTGAGCTTGCTCGTGGGGGTTCAAGTCCCTCTATCCGCACTCAAAATCATGTACTTGGATTTTAAAAAAAGATTTATAATTACTAAATACACTCTAATGTTTGTGTAAAAACTTGTTCTTAAGGATTGTATTTCACCGAGATTCTGGTAAAATGACTTTATAAAAATATAAATTAAAACATTGATAAATGGGTTATAATGTCTAGTAACATACCTCAAAATGCAGTCGAAGTAGATACATCAAGTAATATGTATACCTATAAGAAGTTTAGTGTAGATAAACTAAAGCATGAGTATGAAATCACAGTTAGTAGTGATTATATAGAACAAAAGATGAATTCTAGATTACAAGAGATAGCGAAGAATGCAAAATTGCCTGGATTTAGATCCGGAAAGACGCCTTATGATCTTGTTGTTACGAATTATAAAAGTGAGGCTTTGGAATATGTAGTGAGTAATACAATTGACTATTGCTCAAGTGATTTAATGAAAAAAATTGAAGTTAAGTCTCACATTCATCCTAAGGTTGATATTATATCATTACCAGATCTGGATAAAAAGGATGAGAAAGGCGATTTTGTGTACAAGCTGTCTTTTGAGTCAATGCCAGAAGTGCCAACAATAGATCTTGATAAAATAAATTTGAAGAAAATTGAGGCAAAAATCGAAAAGGGAGACATAAAAGAATTTATTGATTCTATAAAAACAAAATTTCCTAATCTTATCTCTGTTGATGATGATTCTTATCAAGCAAAAAATGGGGATAAACTGATAATTGACTTTGAAGGGCGGATTAGAAACAAACTCTTTCACGGTGGAAGTGGCAAAAATTTTGTTGTTAATTTAGGATCCGGCAAGTTTATCAATGGTTTTGAAGATCAATTAATTGGCGTGAAAAAAGGAGAAACAAAAAGCTTTAAGTTGAGGTTTCCTGAAGATTACCAGGTAATTTCTCTTGCGGGACAAGAGGCTGCTTTTTCTGTCCGAGTTAATGATATTGAGATTGCAGAAGATTTTGGCAGTGATGATGAAGTAGCTAGGAGGATTGGTTTTGAAGATTATTCTTCGCTAATAAATCATGCAAAAGAAGTAATTGATGACCAGTGTAAAGAAATGGTAGACCTCTTAATTAAGAAGGAACTATTTGATTGTTTGGATGCTAGTTACAGCTTTGATTTGCCTACAGACGTAGTAAAACAGGAACAGCAGAGAGTAGAAAAAGAGTTGAACTCTAAAGATGACTCTTGTAAAGAAGCTGAAAGACGAGTAAAGCTTGCAATGTTATTTATGAAGTTCAGTACAGAACATGAAATATCATTAACTCAAAATGATGTTTTAAATGTTATTCTGAATCAGTATGTCAATGAAGATGTACCGTTTAATAGAGTATTAAAACATTTTAGCTCAAACAGGCAATTTCAGGAGTTAGTTAGAGGGCAAGCTCTTGAGCATAAAGTTACAAATTATATAATAGAAAAAGTCAATAAAGAAAAGCAGATTGTTTCTGTGAAAGGGTTAAAGGAATTATTTGATAATATTTAGTAGGAAAAGGTATGACTCTTATACCAATTGTAATTGAGCAAACTAGTCGTGGTGAACGTGCCTATGACATATATTCGAGGTTAGTGAAGGAAAGAATAATTTTTGTAACTGGTCCTATTGAGGACAACATGGCCAGCGTAATAGTAGCACAGCTTTTATTTTTAGAATCGGAAAACCCCGATAAAGACATTTATATGTATATTAACTCTCCAGGTGGCGTTGTAACTGCTGGTTTGTCGATCTATGATACAATGCAGTATATAAAACCAGATGTTTCAACTTTGTGTATAGGTCAGGCTGCATCTATGGGCTCTCTATTGCTTGCAGCTGGCACGGAAGGTAAGCGTTACTCTCTACCTCATTCAAGAATTATGATACATCAGCCATCTGGTGGTTATCAGGGTCAGGCAACTGATATAGAAATACATGCTAATGAAATTTTGCGAATTAAGAAAAAACTAAATCAGATTTATGAAAAGCATACTGGAAGTTCACTGAAGCAAATTGAAAGAATGATGGAAAGAGATAAATTCATGGATCCTGAAGAAGCAAGGAAAATTGGCTTGGTTGACAGAGTGATAGCTGAGCGTAAAGATATTAAGATTGAAAGTATTAGAGTTGGACAAAAGGTGAATTGATGGATAACAATGATGATTTACACTACTGTTCTTTTTGCAACAAGGCACAAAACGAAGTAGATAAGTTAATTACTAATTCTTCAGACAGTTTGAAAGTGTTTATTTGCAATGAGTGCATAAAGTTATCTCACAGAGCAATAAGCCAAAAGAAAAGTGGGGCATTTAATTCAAATTATATGTCTGATGTGAAGTTACTACTAAAAAAACCTGAAGATATAAAAAATTTTCTTAGTAAGCATGTTGTTGGTCAAGAACATGCACAACATGTTTTGTCTGTAGCGATGTATAACCATTGTCAGTCTATGGCACAATTTCACTCTATAAGCGATGTTGAAATCGAAAAATCGAATGTAATGCTCATTGGTCCTACTGGTTCTGGTAAAACCTTGCTAGCCAAAACACTCGCTAAAGTTTCAGATGTGCCGTTCGCGATGGCTGATGCAACAACTTTGACTGAAGCAGGTTATGTAGGTGATGATGTGGAAAGCGTGTTATCGCGTCTATTGCAAGCAGCAGATTATGATGTTGCAAAGGCACAACGTGGTATAGTGTTTATAGATGAAATAGATAAAATCACAAGGAAATCTGAGGGTACTTCGATAACACGTGACGTTTCAGGCGAAGGAGTCCAGCAAGCTCTACTTAAGATTATGGAAGGCACAGTTGCTTACGTTCCTCCACAGGGAGGACGGAAACACCCGCAACAGGAATTTGTACAAGTCGATACTAATAATATACTGTTTATTTGTGGGGGAGCTTTTGAAAGTTTAGATAAGATCATTGAAGCAAGAAAGAAAGGAACATCAGTTGGCTTTGGAGCAGATATCAGTCAATCTAAAGAGCAAAGGAAAAAAAATACTTTACGTGATGTTCAACCCGAAGATTTAATTAAATTCGGGCTGATACCGGAGTTCGTAGGGCGTGTTCCAATAACTGCTGTTTTAGATGAGTTAGATCACGAAGATTTAGTACATGTACTGATAGAGCCAAGGAATGCACTAATAAAACAATACAAAGCATTACTTGCGTTTAGCAAAGTAAATCTTGAATTTTCAGATAACGCAGTATCAGCTATTGCTGAAAAAGCTATGAGTTATAAAACAGGTGCAAGAATGTTACGTGCTATTTTAGAGTCACTTTTGCTTGATGTTATGTATACAGTTGGAAACGGGGGTTTTGAAGGTAGTACAATAGTAGTTACTAAGGAAATGGTGGAATCAGGAAAAGTAGTAATCAATCGTGGCAACAAGGGTGGCATTGTAGCAGGAGGTTAATGGTTAACTTGAGCATGTATTATGAACATTGAATATGCTATGGACTCTAATTTTGCTACATTGCCGGTATTGCCTTTAAGAGATGTAGTAATTTTTCCAAGTGTAGTGGTACCTTTATTTATAGGCAGAGAAAAATCTATTAATGCATTAGAGTATGCAATTAATAATAGTAGTCACCAAAATAAGATTTTTCTTGTGGCACAGCAAGATGGCTCTCTTGACAACCTAGAGCCACAAGATCTTTATGAAGTAGGTGTGCTAGCAAATATTGTACAGCCGTTGATAAAATTGCCTGATAATGCGGTAAAAGTTGTAATTCAAGGAGTCAGCAGAGGAAGAGCTGTTGAGTATATCGACTCTCATGCTTTATTACAGGCTAGAGTAGAATTGGATAATTATCATGAATACGAGGAAGATGAGGATAATGTCGATCTGGAAGCTTTAAGGCGATCTGTTATAAGTGCGTTTGATAGCTGGTGTAAATTGAACAAGAGAAATCAGCCTGATATTATTGTTAATCCCGTTGAGCAGATCAAAGAAATTGATCTGCTTGTAGACACGATAGTTTCATATTTGAATATAAAAGCATCAGATAAACAAAGCATACTTGAGACTTATGGTCCGGGGGAACGTTTAAGAAAAACTTTTACTTTTATTGAGAGAGAAATCAGCATTTTGAACGCACAAAACCGTTTATATAAAACAATTAAATCACAAGTTGAAAGCACTCAGAAAGCCTACTATCTCAATGAGCAATTGAAAGCTATACAGAAAGAATTGGGCGAATTTGAGAATAGAGAAGGAGGAAATGTAATAAATGAATTTGAAAAAAAGATAGAAGAAACAAAGCTTTCTCAGGAAGCAAGGGAGAAAGCTTTAACTGAGTTGAAAAGATATAAGAAAATGAACCCCATTTCTCCTGAAGCTACAGTTATATCTAATTATCTGTATTGGTTGCTTGATCTGCCATGGGGAAAATATAAAGATGCTAAAATTAATTTAAATGCAGCTAAAAAAATCTTAGATGAAAATCATTATGGTATAGAGAAGGTAAAAGATAGAATAATAGAGTTTTTGGCAGTGTTAAAGAGAGTAAAAGAGATCAAGGGTCCTATACTTTGCTTATTAGGACCACCTGGTGTTGGTAAAACTTCTTTAGCTAGGTCTATGGCAAGGGCAGTAGGAAGAGATTTTGTTCGCATAGCTCTTGGTGGTGTGCGTGATGAATCTGAAATACGTGGCCATAGAAAAACTTATATTGGCTCAATGCCCGGCAAAGTCATTCAACACATGAAAAAAGCTAATTCGTGCAACCCACTTTTTTTACTTGATGAAATAGATAAGATGGGTTCTGATTCGCGTGGTGACCCTGCATCTGCGTTGCTTGAGGTTTTGGATACTGAACACAATAAGCACTTTACGGACCATTACTTAGAAGTTGAGTTTGATCTTTCAAGTGTAATGTTTGTAGCTACAGCGAACAGCTTGAATTTACCACACCCTTTGCATGATAGGATGGAAATTATACAATTATCTGGTTACACAGAAGATGAAAAAATTAATATTGCTAAGTATCATATAATTCCCAAATTAAAGCAAGAGCATGGTTTGCGCCAGAAAGAATGGAGTATAACTAACGATGCACTGTATGAGTTGATACGTTTATATACACGTGAAAGTGGTGTTCGCAGTATGGAAAGGGAGCTTGCAAAGCTCATGAGAAAGGCAGTGAAAGAAATATTAGAAGGTAAAAATAAGAAAATATGTGTGGGAGTTAACAATTTACAAGGTTATTTAGGGGTGCGTAAATATACCTTTGGTATTGCAGAAAATGAGAGTTTAGTAGGGGTAGTAACTGGACTAGCCTACACTGAAACAGGTGGTGATATTTTAATGATAGAGTCAGTTTTGATTCCAGGTAAGGGGGAAATAAAATATACGGGGAAACTTGGAGAGGTTATGCAAGAATCCATAAAGGCTGCGTATAGTTATATTCGATCAAATTGTCTATTCTTTGGTATAAAGCCTGAAAAATTTCAAAACAATGATATACATTTGCATCTACCTGAGGGCGCTGTACCAAAGGATGGACCTTCTGCTGGTAGTGCAATATGCACGTCCATTGTTTCTCTTATGACAAACATACCAGTTGACAAAAGTGTTGCTATGACAGGTGAAGTGACACTGCGTGGTAGAGTTTTAGCTATTGGAGGCTTGAGAGAAAAGTTACTCGCAGCACTCAGGGGATCAATTAAGACTGTGATTATACCTAGCGAAAATGGGAAGGATATGCAAGAAATCCCAGCAAGTATTAAGGAGAAGATCAACGTAGTTTTTGTCAAGAACATTGATGAGGTTATAAAAATTGCTTTGATACAGCCTACTGTTCCAATTGAAAGCGATAATGGAAGCAATGCACCATCTTCCTCTGTAAAAAATGAAGACGATAATTTTTCTGGCTTAGAAAAACTAAAGCATTAGCATACTGAGCATCACTTAGGTAAAAACTACTTGACAACCTTCGCCAACTCCCTTAATTATAGTATTGGAGCTATTCATTTAGCTTCAATCTGTGCAGATTAAACGACGAAAGTATCACGGTTGGCGTCTTATGTTTAATTTTTTGCACTATGTGCACCTTATGTCTTTATTAATTTCACCTAGACTTCTAGGTTTTTGCCTATACAAGCTGAAACGCGCTTATAAGTCATTCAAGACAGTATAGTACGCCAATTTGCAGGATTAGAGAGTGAGCAACTTCTACCACGGGATTTCTTTTGTCTTTTTTTCTGCTTAGTAAATTTCTTAAGCATTAAGCTAAGGTTAGTTGCGGTTTAAAAGCAGCTAGATTGCAGCGTTTAAGACTAAAAAGATGCCAATGTTTTTGAACAGATATTGACCAGGGTTTCTTTTGCTTTTTTTTTCATTTAGTAAATTTCTTAAATATTTATTACTAAAGTAGTATTCTGGATACAAGTATCAAGTACTGGGATGACAAGAAAAGGAGTACTTGGATGACATCATAGGGGTTAGGATGACAAGAAAGGGGGATACTTGGATGACAGGAGGAGGGACACTGGAATGACATCGTTTACTATGTTCATATTACAATGTTTGTACAGTTGTGTGCCTGACTGTAAATGAACTACTCAACCGTAACAGACTTAGCTAAATTTCTTGGACAATCAGCATCCAATCCTTTCTTGACTGCAGTGGTGTAAGCAAGAAATTGCATGGCAACACTGTAGATGATTGGAGAGATGAAATTATCAACGTCTGGGAGTTGTATTACGTCTTTACAAATCCCTCTTAGGAACGGCACTCCTTGCTTGTCACTAAAAGCGATCACTTTACCTTTTCTTGCTATAATTTCTTGTATGTTGGACAGCGTTTTAAAAAATAAATTGTCGTATGGAATGATTGCTATAACAAGTACAGATGAATCTATTAAAGCAATCGAACCGTGCTTCATCTCTCCCGCTGCAATACCGATGGTATTAATATACGAAAGTTCCTTTATTTTCAATGCACCTTCCATTGCAACTCCATATGAGCTTCCTCTGCCGATTAAAATGATGCTGCTATGCTCTATTATACTGTCTGATATATGTTGTATCTTCATCGCATTTAAAACATGCTCAATATATTCTGGAATAGAGTTGATAGCATTGCTCAGTTGCTTTATTCTCTTTTCATCCAATGTACCTTTTATTTTTGCAAGCTCTAAGGCAAGGCATGCTAAAATTGCAAGTTGCGCAGAAAAGGTTTTTGTTGAAGCAACACCAATTTCTGGTCCAGCAAGAGTATGTAACACAATGTCTGAGATTCTTTCAATGCTGCTGCTGAATGTGTTAGTTAGGCTAATGATTGTTTGCTTCTGTGATTTTGCATAGCGCAATGCTTCCATGGTATCTGCAGTTTCGCCAGATTGTGAGATGAATAATCCAATACTTCTCTTCTCCAACTTAATGTTGCTATATCTAAATTCCGACGAGATTTCCAGATACACTCGAACTTGGGCAATGCTTTCCAGCCAATATTTCGCTATTAGCCCAGCAAAATAAGACGACCCGCACCCAACTATGGTAATGTAGCTAAGTTTAGAAAATAATTTTTTGTTGGCAGATATTACCCCTGTATACTTTTTATAAAATTGATTTATTGTTTTATTTAATGCACAAGGCTGCTCAAAAATTTCTTTTAGCATGAAGCTAGAGTAACCGTTTTTGCTGATTAGAAAGCTGCTTGAATTATTATTTTCTATACCGCGTTTAACCTGTGCACCATTGTTGTATATGCTCACCCCGCTAGATTTTATCACCGCAACGTCGTCATCCTCTAAGTATGATATTCTGTCCACTAGTGCATTTAAGGTGTTAGAATCAGATGCGGCAAATACGGTGTTGCAGTTATAACCTACCGCTAAAGGTAGATTTCTTTTTGCAATAAATAGAGCATCTCTATATTCTGCAAACAATAGGACCAAAGCAAACGAGCCATGTAGGTTGCTTAAACACTTAAATAGAGAGTCAACAGGTGACAACCCTCCATTGAGATATAGGGTTAACATGTTTGGTATGACCTCTGTGTCGGTGTCAGTATAAAACGGCATTCCCCGTTCTTCTAGCCCCCTTTTTAGCAAATTGTAATTTTCAATTATACCGTTATGGGCAACAACAACATCATTTGTATGAATGGGATGAGCATTTTTAAGATCTGGGACTCCATGTGTAGCCCAGCGAGTATGTGCTATGCCAACTGTGCTGCTAGACATCTTGCTTTTGCCAACAACTTCACATAACCTTGCGACTCTACCTTCTGATTTTTTAACCTCTATTTTGCCTTCATTGTTTATGATTGCTATGCCTGAAGAATCGTATCCCCTGTATTCCAATTTCTGCAACCCGGCCAGCAAAGTTGGTATTACTGAATCACCGCTACTTACTACACCGAGTATTCCACACACAACCAAATGAACCTTTCTTTAAAGTTATCAGGCACTTTTGTTTTTATTGTCTTGCCCCTTTTTACTTTTATCTGGCTGATTTTTATTCTTTTTGTCGTCTTTCTCAATTTTACCTTTTTCAGTTGGTTTGGCTTGAGCCTCTTTGTTTAGAACTTCAGATATAGCAGACTTTAGGACTTTTATCTCAACTTTTGGTGCTATTTCTACTATAAATTGTGCATTTGCTTCGTCAACTTTGTTGACTGTACCTATTATTCCACCAGAAGTAGTAACGGTATCGCCGCGTTTTACTTGACCTATCATCTTTCTGAGTTCTTTTAATCTTTTGTGGTGCGGGCGGATAATGAAAAAATAAAACACCACAACTATTAAAATCAATGGGATAAAATTAGCAAAAGATGCACCAACACTTGATGCATTACTAGCTGCATCTGCTGCAAAAACTTCAGAAATGAACATATTTAATCCTTGTTATCAACGATAAATTTAAGTAAACATGTTTAACTACTAACTACAATATTACTTCATGTCAAGTTTATGAGAGAAAAAACAATACCTTTGCGGTAGCTGGCTGAATTCAGATTTTTTAGCCATAGAAACAAAAAAACTACTTGACAACCTTTGCCAGTTTCCTTATAATGAAACTGAAGCTATTCATTTAACTTCGCAATCTGCAGATTAAAACGACAGAGGAAACTTTGTATTTGGTGTCTCATGTTTAAATTTTTGCACTATGTGCACTCCATGTTTTCATAAAACTTCTAGGTTTTTGCCTATAGAAGCTGAAACGCGCTTATAAGTCGTTTAAGACAGTATAGAACGTCAAATAGAACAAAGGAGAATTTGAATACTAGCTGCTCTAGGTTTCTTTTGCCTTTTTTTCTGCTTAGTAAATTTTTTTAATATTAAACTAAGGTCTGTTGTAGTTTAAAAGTCGCTAAATTGCAGCGTTTAAGACATAAAAACGCTAATACTGAAAATAGACAATGGCCGGAGCTTCTTTTGCTTTTTTTCTCGCTTGGTAAATTTCTTAATACTTACAGCTAAAGCAGTTTAAAAGACTGTGAAGGGTATCATTCCAGCGCGTGGCGCTGGAATGGCTTTGTTGCATGGCAACTAAAAAATCTAGTGGTTACTGACGAAATTCATTATAAAGTGGCTATTTAACTACCGAAGAAAGAATATG
>NZ_WQMP01000198.1:0-1014 GCF_013366855.1 Wolbachia endosymbiont of Madathamugadia hiepei | reverse complement strand
AAATTTAGGAGTAGGAAATATTTCAGGAACTGCTGTTGCTCTAAAAACTGGAGGACCGGGCTCTATTTTGTGGATGGCAATAATTGTTGTTATTACTTCTGCGATAAAATATGTCACTTGTTATCTGAGTATAAAAAACAGAAAGAAAAAGAATGGACGGTTTATAGGTGGCCCTATGGCCTATATGGCTGATGCATTTAACTCTAGAAAAGCCACAATTGCGTTTTTAGTCATTATGATGATAGTCTCGATAACCGTTGGTAACCTTGTTCAGGTAAACTCTCTATCAATACCACTTGATATGATAGACGTGCCTATAGTTACTGGTGGAATTATAATGGCCATAATATTTTTTGTTGTTGCAGCTCTCAGCTTAAAAAAAATTAAAATTTTCATATCAGCTATGATACCGATAATGACGGTAAGTTACCTAACGCTTTGTGGTATTATATTATTTAAGTTTAGTGAGAATATTCTTCCTTCTCTAAAACTAATAACAAGCGGCTTTTTTACAACTGACAGTTTTAACTTTGGTTTATCTCTGGGTTTAATTGTGGAGATGTTGACTATCATTCAAGTCGGAACTCTGCGAGGTATTTTTGCAACAGATATAGGGCTTGGCCTTGAAGGCATCGTGCACTCTTCAATTGTTCCTAAGAAAAACAACAATAAATTCATCATTGAACAGAGCCTAATCACAATAATATCACCTTTCATAGTTGTATTCGTAGTATTTATCACAACGATGGTACTGCTTGTCACAGATTCTTGGGTTACTGATTTAGAGAGCACTAACATGTGCATCTTTGCTTTTAGAAAAGCAATGAATTGGCCTTATATTGACTACTTAATCATGGCTATAATGTTTTGTTTTGCCTTTACTACTATTTTTACTTGGTTTTTTTGCTCAAAACAGACAATACGCTATATGTCTATGAATGACAAATACACTAAAATCTGGATTGTAATTTTTACCGCAATCATTCCTCTTGGTGCGATAAGTAAAGTCCAGTT
>NZ_WQMP01000010.1:0-13311 GCF_013366855.1 Wolbachia endosymbiont of Madathamugadia hiepei | reverse complement strand
TTTTTATGGGTTTTTTAAACCTCGTTGGTTCTCTCATATGGCTTCTCTAAAATTTTGTTCACAGAGACTACGATTCAGCTACTTTTAAATGCAAGTAATCAAAACTGTAAACATTAAGAAATTTACTAAGCAGGAAAAAGGGCAAAAAAACTCTAGGGCAGCTAGTATTCAAATTCTCCCTTGTCTATTTGACGTTCTATACTGTCTTAAACGACTTATAAGCGCGTTTCAGCTTGAAAACCAGAAGTTTTAAAAAGACGTGAGGTGCACATAGTGCAAAAAATTAAACATAAGACGCCAAGTACATTGAGTTTTTTGTCGTTTTATCTGCACAGACTGAAGATAAATAATAGCTTCAGTTTCATTATAAGGGTAACCGGCAAAGGTTGTCAAGTAGTTTTTTTCATTTCCATTGAATACCAACGCGCTGCCAGAAGTTTGTTATGCGAGAGGTTTACTAGACCAGATCTAATCAGAGAGAGGATTTTCTTACTTTTTCCTTGTTTTCGTTTTCATTTCTCACAATCTTTTTCCCACTTAATATATCTTTGATTTCATCTCCTGTTAAAGTCTCAAACTCTAGCAGGTTTTCAGCGATAAGTTCCAGATCTTTGCAGCATTTGGTCAAGATATCCTTTGCCTTTTCATAGCATGAAGATACAACTCGTTTTACTTCCTCATCTATGAGCTTTAGAGTGTCTTCAGAAATTATATCAGAACCATGCACGTTTTGTTCACGACTATGATATATCGGTCCTACCTTATCGCTCATCCCCCATTTTGTTACCATAGCGCGTGATAAATCAGATGCTTGTTTTATATCCGAAGATGCGCCGCTTGTAATTTTATCATAACCAAAAATTAGCTCTTCTGCTACTCTTCCACCCATAGCAACGGTTATGTCTGCTATCATCTTTTCCCTTGTATGAGATACTCTGTCTGTTTCCGGCAATCTCATAACTAAACCTAGGGCTCTACCCCTTGGAATGATAGTTGCTTTGTGTATCGGATCGGAGGCAGACATATTAACAGCAACTACTGCGTGACCAGCCTCATGGTAAGCAGTGAGCCTTTTTTCCTCTTCTGTCATAATTAAGGAACGCCTTTCCACGCCCATCATCACTTTATCACGTGCATATTCAAAATCATCCATAGTAACAATTTTCTTGTTCCTTCTTGCAGCAATAAGCGCAGATTCATTCACTAGGTTTGCCAAATCGGCACCTGAGAAACCTGGTGTTCCTCTTGCAACTGTTTTTACATTTACATCTGGTGCTATCGATATTTTTTTTATATGTGTATTTAATATCTTTTCACGCCCATTTATATCAGGTAAAGAAATAGTGATCTGACGGTCAAAACGACCAGGTCTAAGCAGAGCTGGATCTAAAACATCTGGACGATTGGTTGCAGCAACTATTATCACACCTTCATTAGACTCAAAACCATCCATTTCAACTAATAACTGATTTAACGTTTGTTCTCTTTCATCATTGCCACCACCAAGACCAATGCCACGATGCCTACCCACTGCGTCTATCTCATCTATGAAAATTATACATGGAGCGTGTTTCTTGCCTTGATCGAACATATCGCGTACACGGCTTGCACCAACACCAACAAACATTTCGACAAAATCAGATCCAGAGATGCTAAAAAATGGCACATTAGCCTCACCTGCAATCGCACGAGCAAGTAGGGTCTTACCAGTTCCAGGAGAGCCAATTAAGAGGCACCCTTTTGGTATTTTTCCACCCAACACTTGAAATTTTTGCCTTTGTTTAAGAAAATCAACAATTTCTACCAACTCTTCCTTTGCTTCATCAATTCCAGCAACATCGTCAAATGTCACTTTTTTTCCACTAGTCATGAGCCTAGCTTTTGATTTGCCAAAGCTTATGGTTCTGTTGCCTCCTGCTTGTGTTTGTTTTAAAAGGAACAGCAATAACCCGATAAAAATAAATGTTGGGATCCATTGAATAAGTAAGCTCCCAATGATGCTCATTGCAGAATCTCCAGTTGAAAAGGAGAATTTCACTTTTCTGTCATGCAAACTTTTTATTAAGTCACTATATATAACACCACTTGAGTTAAAACTTAATCCATCTCTAAACTTGCCTTCAATGTTCTGATTTCTTATGACAACACTTTCTATGTCACTATCTTCCAGCTTAGTTAAAAATTCTGAAAAAGGTATAGTTGTTTTACTTTTTCCTGTATTTCCGCTGAACTGGATATAAGCAACCGAAACAAGTACAACTATTACTAGCCAAATCAATAGGCCTTCTAAAAATTTTTTCATTGTTATTTTTGACTAAATATCAATTAAGTTTACCAGATTTTGTTTTATTATGCTATTAGTAATGCATTGAAACTTGCCGTTATGGGTATTTTCTTCATTATAATTTATATAAGAATAAGCCAGTATCTTTTCACCTTTTAGCACCACAGGTAAAGAGTAAAAAACCTCAGAACAGCAATTATAGTCTTTTAAGAACGTAGGAATCTTATGCGTTTTCTTTAACGGGACAATAGTTACTGAACACTCCTGATCCCCAAGTATTGTGCAGCTGAATCTGTTATCCCATTCAACAGGACCATTGAGTGGCAAACTTACAGATACTTCCTGTATTTTTGATGGTTCTCTAATTACCAATATGCTTTCTTTGTACTTCCTTATTTTACACTCAGAAAGTGTACAATGAAGATCGTTATCCTTTTGCAATATTTGGTTAAATGTTGCAATAAGATTGTTATATCTTAGTTTGTAATGTTTACTGCTGATTACCATTATAGAATAGAGCAGAAGCCTCAAGGCTATTTCTTCAGGCAATTTATGAAATTCACTTAGTTTGATTTCGATGTAACCAAGATCATGAACATTAACACAGTCATTAAACGCAAGACGCGTGTAGTGCATCAACGCTTTTGCAGCTCTTTTCATGTGGAGAGCTGTGAGGCATATTCGCCCTATTAAAGTCTCCTGATTATCACTTACTTTAAGCAGGTTGCGGTATAACGTGCGCCTATATTTCAAATCTTGATTACTTCTGTCTTCGACCCATCTTAGCCGATGAAAGTTTGCGTATTTTTCTATTTCACTACGACTAAAATTTAACAACGGCCTCAGTACATAAATACCATTAAAAAAAGACTTACAATCCATAGATGACAATCCATCTATGCCGCTACCACGTTCAAGCCTGAGTAGAAACGTTTCTGCTTGATCATCCTTATGGTGAGCAATGAGTAGGTGCTTAACATCGTTACTTTTGCACCACTTTGTTAGCAGCTTATATCGTGCTTTTCGTGCTTGTGATTGAACATTACCTTTAATATTTTGCTTCTCCCATTTTAATATGAACGATTCCTCTACTCCAAGTTCTTTTGCATAACTTACAACAAATTCGGCTTCCTCTTGAGACTCTTGACGCAATGCATGATTTACTGTTAATGCTATAGGAAGAGGACATTGTCCTTTTTTTGTCCAATTAATCATTAAATGCAATAAAGCTATACTGTCTATACCACCTGACACTGCAACTGCAACTTTATTGTTATGGATAGCAAAACCCTTGATTACATCTTGAAATAATAATTCTAATTCCATTAGGTCCCTTGCATAATTTGCTTTCTTAAGTCAATTATATAGGAAATAACACTTGCTGGATTCCAACTATGCATTGTGTTTTTTTGTGCCCTCCTCCCCTTACAACCTAAGCGTCCTTATACTATTGCAAGTGCCCTTATCTTTAGTTATCCCAGTGCTTGACACTGGGATCTAGGTTTTAATGCGAAAAACTATTTCTTTGCTTCAGAAAATAAGAACTCCACCCTACGGTTTTTAGCATGCTGTTTTTCATACTTGGAATTCTTAGAGTCGTCCTGTACATAAACTAAAGGTTCGGCCTCACCTCTAGAAGCAGTTTTTATTCTATTTTCTAGATAAGGTGTACAGCTAACCATAAATTTCTTAGCTGCATCTGCCCTTCTCTCGCCCAGTGCAACATTGTACTCATAAGAACCACGATTATCAGTATGACCAGTTACAGTAACCTTCATATCAGGGTTATTTTGCAATACCTCCATTACATCGAGCAATACATCTGCACCTGCTTCGCCAATATTAGATTTATCATAATCAAAAAAAACTCTTTTTTCGCTCACCCGTTTAACAACAGAATTCATTTTATTTGCTGTGTTCACTCCTTTCTTTGGACAAGAGCTTACACCAGTAAGCAGTAAACAAAAACAGCACATTACAACTAATCTACTCCACATCACTAAACCTCCATAAATTTTTAAATAGTGCGTAACTTTAAATTTTAGTATTTAATAATCTCTCTATAGCAGTATAGTCAAGAAAAATAAAATACTAAATACTTTTCTACAATCTTACAATTAATTTTCTAATAAGGTGCTAGACTTTTTGTGGAAAAATCTAGTAAAGGTACAGAATACATAATTTTTTGTTGTACTTTGAGTAAATATACTTTTAACTTTATTATTAATCTATTACGATATTAAATATATGTTTTCTAAAAAATGAACAAATATGAAATCTCATAAATTCTTAGAGGAAGTGTTGTATAAGGTAAAGAGTATTGAAAATACGCTAAAAGTACTAAGCCAAAGCCAATTAAACGTAGAAGACAAAGTTGAGCAAATGGGTCTTCTAGAAGAAATTAAACATGAAATTATTTCTCACGACATAATAAAAGAATCATTAATAGAAGCAAGTGCTCTTGGCAATAAAAGGAGTGTTAGCAATCGGCAGCTAAAATTAATGGAGAGAATGCATAAGAGCAGCAGTGCTATTCCCATTGATTTAGTAAAGTCTTTATCCCAAGCTAAAGTTGAGTGCCAAAATTTATGGAAGCTATCTCAGTCTGAAACTAGCAGCTTGGAAAAGCTGAAAAAACGCTTTGCTGATCTGGTCAAGCTCGTTCGCGAAGTTGTTTCTATAAAATCGCAGCAATTAAAATGCTCAAAATACGACTCACTGCTTGCTGACTATGACTTTGATATCACAGAAAAGAGCATAAAGGAAATATTTCCTAAGGTAGGCAAATTTTTTTGTGAAAGTGTAGATAAAATAATTGAAAAGCAAAAGAAAGACAAAGCCATTAATATGCAGAAAGTTGCTACTCAAAGGCAGATTGAACTCGGCTCGCTGTGTCTACAGAAAATGGGTATTACATTATGCCATACTTCTTGCCACCACCCTATAGATTACAATGAATCTGATTTTTGTTGCGGTTTGTTTCTACTTTTACGATGTAGTGGCCATGAAATTTATCGAAAATGTTTAGCGCAAAATTCTGTAAGTAGCCCAATTGCAGAACACGTTATGTATGAAACCCAAGGATTATTCATGGAAAGGGTGATTGGAACATCTAGAGAATTTATTGAGTTTATTCAATCGTACATAAAAGAGAAGTTTACCATAAAAGGTAAGACTAATGCAAAATTTAGCAGTGTTGAGAATTTGTATTTGGTTTTCAATAAAATAAATTTTTCCTCCCTTTTAAAGAATGCAGATGAGCTTAGTCTGTTAGCTCACATCATGCTGAGGACTAGGTTAGAACAGAATATAATAAATGGTACGTTAGAGGTCAAAGACCTCCATGATGCATGGCTGGAAGGTATGAAGCATTATAAAATTCCAGTAAAAGCTAAAAATGAACTAGACACTTATTTTCAAGATGAATACTGGGCAAGCGGAATCATGGGATATTTCCCTATTAAAATTATGGCTTTAATTACCGCTGTACAGATTTTTTCTTTCATTAAAAGAAATCATCACGAGTTCTTAGGTGCTATAATGAAAGGAGATTTTAGTTTACTTATCAACTGGTTATCCCAAAATATATGCAGTACAAAGTATGGTTTTTCGGATCTACTAAAAAAAGTAACAGGCAAGGGGTTAGACGTTGAATGCTGTACTAATTACTTATCTGAAAAGTATAATTTGTCTCAATAAAATGTTTTTTTGAGTTGTATATGAGTTTTTTTCAGAAATTAACTAGAAAATTTTGTAACATTTTCACTTTCAAAGGTTTATTTGCTAGCGATATTGCTATAGATCTTGGCACTGCGAACACTTTAGTTTATCAAAAAAATCAAGGAATAGTGCTTGATGAGCCTTCAGTTGTAGCAAGAATAAAGGAAAAAGGAAGCTATGTTCCTTACGCTTTTGGTAAAAAAGCTAAAATGATGCTAGGAAAAACGCCTGGAGAAATAGAGGCAATCAGGCCATTAAAAGACGGGGTAATTGCTGATTTTAAAAGTGCGGAAGAGATGCTAAAGTATTTCATACGCAGTGCAAATACAAAACTCACTGTTAATAAACCTAACATTATCATATGTGTTCCATCTGGGTCTACTCCAGTTGAAAGGCGTGCTATACAAGATGCAGCAGAAAGTGCTGGTGCAAATGAAGTATTTTTGATTGAAGAGCCAATGGCTGCAGCAATTGGTGCTGGACTTCCAGTTACCGAGCCTGAGGGTTCCATGGTTGTTGATATAGGAGGGGGTACAACCGAAGTTGCAATTATTTCTTTAGGAGGAATTGTTTATTCACGGTCTGCCAGAGTAGGTGGCGATATTATGGATGAAGCAATAAAATCATACATTCGTGAAAACCATAAGTTATTGATTGGTGAAACAACAGCTGAAAAAATTAAGAAAAGTGTAGGTTCGGCTAGCCTACCGGGTGAAAATAACAAAGAGGGAATGATGGTTAAAGGTAGGGACTTAGTGAGCGGTATGCCAAAAGAAATGCTTTTATCAGAATATCAGGTTGCAGAGAGTTTAATAGAGCCTGTGCATCAAATAATTTCTGCTATTAAGACAGCATTAGAGAGCACTCCTCCTGAACTTTCTTCTGACATAGTCGACAAAGGGATAGTTTTATCTGGTGGTGGTGGATTATTACGCAATTTAGACAAAGTTATTAGTGAAACAACAAAACTGCCAGTGCGTGTGGCAGATGACCCGCTTTGTTGCGTTGCCTTAGGTAGTGGCAAAGTGCTTGAAAACATGGATTATTTCAGCCATGTTTTATTTAAGCAAGATTAATTATGATGACTGTCTTTAAGGTAGTTCATTTTATAGCAAACTCTATTCCAAACACGAAAAGATGTTATCCAAGTAGCGACACACAACTGCATGATAGATACGATCGTACATTAAAGACCTAATCTATTTTGTTGAGTAACTTGAGGTGCGTGTTGAGTAACAATAACTTGCTTTAGGTCATTGGCGCCAAGATCGCTGCTTGCTGGATGAATAGGCGGAGTTCGGAATGTTTTAAATGCACAGTTAAGTTCCTTCATTTCTATTTCTTCAATAATTGGAGGTTTTTCTGTTGGGGTGTGGAAATCGTACTTTTCAACTCGTTCAGTAAAGCTTTTGTATTTTTCCTCTAACCAAGTTCCAATTTCATACATAGTTAAATATGCATCCATTTTAAAACTTTCCCATGATCTGCCTAAACTGGCTAATGTATTGTTGAAGTAAATTGTTACGTAATCTCTTTTTGTGTATTGATAACTTTCTCTATCTGATTGTGTGTTGCAAGTGCTATTTTTTGGAAAGTAACCAAATATATCGTACATTTTGAGCTCCATTTACTAGTATATATACATTATATATTAATAAATTAAAGCTATCAACAATAAGTTATTCTCAATTTGAACTCTGCAAAGTTTTTGCTCTCGCGCAATTAAAGCCGAGATAAGTTCTCAAATAAATCAGGCAAAGTTTCTTACAAATCACCAGCTACCAAAATATCATCATCTCCTAAGTAATTTGGTTGTACTAGGTTCATTGCAATTATCTTTCCCTTTAATAGGCTTTTTACATAAAAGCTAAAAAAAAGCAAAAGAACCCCTGGTCAATATCTGTTCAAAAATATTGGCATCTTTTTAGCCTTAAACGCTGCAATTTAGCTGCTTTTAAACCGCAACTAACCTTAGCTTAATGCTTAAGAAATTTACTAAGCAGAAAAAAAGACAAAAGAAATTGCGTGGTAGAAGTTGCTCACTCTCTAATCCTGCAAATTGGCGTACTATACTGTCTTGAATGACTTATAAGCACGTTTCAGCTTGTATAGGCAAAAACCTAGAAATCTACGTGAAATTAATAAAGACATGAGGTGCACATAGTGCAAAAAATTCAACATAAGACGCCAACCGTGATACTTTCGTCGTTTAATCTGCACAGATTGAAGCTAAATGAATAGCTCCAATACTGTAATAAGGGAACTAAAGGAATTTGTCAAGTAGTTTTTGTTTCTGTGAATTATTTAGCTTACGGCTAACAATGTTTGCACAAGTGTACTTATTTGTATTTAACTGCTATAACATTTAACATACTGCCTTTGCAATTCATGTGTCGAAGTTTCTCAGTCTCTTATATTCGTATAATAAGCCACAGAGCTATATTTGAAGGAATTCTATGTGGACAAAAAACAAAGTCTTTAACCGCAGAACATTCATATTAGGTGGCATTCAGCTTACCATCTCTACAATTTTTAGTTATAGGCTATATAATTTACAAATACGGAATAGACAAAAATACGAAGCGCTGTCTAACAATAATAGGATACGGATTGCCAATATTGTGCCTAGGCGGGGCAGAATTTTAGATAGAAATGGCATCGAACTCGCGGTAAACAAAATCGTGTTTAACGAGCAGAAAATTTCTGGTAAAGAAGCTGATTTGCAGGTGTTATCAGAAATTGAATCTGATTTAGCAAGACCTTCGGGGACAAAAATAACTGCTCTTTATAAACGTTACTATCCGTTTGGTTCGATGTGTTCTCATGTACTTGGGTATACGAAAAAACAGCAGGAAATAAGCGAGGTAGGAGTAAGTGGCATTGAGTATACGTATGATCATATATTAAAAGGTGAACCAGGGAAATCTGAGCAGGAAATAAATTCCAAGAAGCGTGTTATGAGAGAATTATTGAACATACCACAGCAAGACGGGCAAGATGTGCAGCTGACAATTGATATTGATCTGCAGAAGAAAATTGCAGAGGTATTTCAGGGTCACAAAGGCTCTACAGTGGTCATTGATGTAAATAATGGGGAAATTTTAGCGTTATACAATTCACCTTCCTACGATAATAATCTCTTTACTAGCAGACTATCAAATGAGACTTGGGAGGGTCTAAATGCTCCCTCATTACCGCTTGTAAATCGTGCATTATCGTATCAAATTCCACCTGGTTCGATATTTAAAGTAATAGTTGCGCTTGCAGGCTTAAAGGACGGAATAATCACACCAGAAGAAAAATTTTCGTGTAGGGGCTATATGACAATAGGAGAGCGGAAATTCCGTTGCCTGAAAAGCAAAGCCCATGGATATGTATCTTTAAACGAGGCAATGACTCTCTCATGCAACACTTACTTTTATAATATAGGAAAAAAAATAAGTATAGACTCTCTAGTAGAAATGGCCAGAAAATTCAGTATCGGAAGCGGGCCACTGATTGGAACGTTTAAGGAGGAAGCTCCAGGGTTATTGCCTGATAGAGATTGGCGCATGCGGAAGCTATGTTCACAGTGGTATTTGGGTGACACTATCAACTTGGTTATAGGACAGGGATATTTGCTTACAACACCACTGCAGCTTGCAGTTCTTGCAGCAAGAATTGCAACAGGGAAAGAGGTGATTCCCCACATTGAGATGAGCAAAACGACACAAGATTTCCCTAACATTGACGTGGATCATGAGCACCTTGACATAGTTCGAAAAGCTATGTTTGATGTGGTGAATTCTAAAGCTGGAGCCTATAGAAAAGGGCTTGAGTTTATGCAAATTGCCGGCAAAACCGGTACTCCAGAGATAAACTCCAGGGGTGAAAGCCATAAATTGTTTATCTCTTATGGTCCCTATCATGGCCCGCGCTATGCAATCTCTGTGTTCATAGAACACGGCAAAGCTCCACGCCGGGATGTTGCTATAGCGAGCGAGATATTGCGATATGCGCTGAGAAAATGATTCTATAAATATTATATGGCCATTGTTGATCGTATAGTAAATTAAAATAATTGTCCACAAATTATTGACAGGTATGATAATTTAGCTATTATCAATATTGTATGAACTAGTGAGGTAAAGAAATGCGTACATCAAATTTTGGCTATTTAATAGCTATTTTATCATCGTCTGTATTAAGTTTTATAGCCGGTCAATATCTTCCTTATGTTTTGCAGCATTTTCTGATACGATTGCAACAGTTCCTTTGGCGATTTTTACTATTTCTGCTGTTGTTGCACTGGTTTCAGTGATATATCTTGTCAAACTGATCATTCCTAAAGCTGGTAATAAAAAAGAAGCAGGCCTTAGTAAAGAGGAACCCAACAAGGAACAGCTAACAAGAGAAGTGACAAAAGAATCTGTGCTTAAAAATAAACCAATTGGAAAAGAATCTAATAATCCTGTTGAGTTTGGAACACAACAAAATTCAAGCGCCAGTGTGTTGCCACCTCCACCTACGATACAAATCAATCTCCCCAAAGTGTTGAGGGGTGCAAAAAAAAATAAAACCGGTAGCTCTAGCGGGCCTGAAAATGAGGTTAATAATCTAATATATCTTTTTGATGCTTTAAATAGGGAGATTAAAGTTTATCTGCAGAAAAAGAAGATTAGTAGAGAAGGTGATACTCCTAAGCAAGATCCAGAAAAGTTGAGTGCAACACCCAAAAGTCATGAGGACAACGCTGACCGAAAGACGGGAGAAGAGCTCGTTGCAAAAATTAAAAGGGAGCAAGCAGAGAGGAAAAGGCAATCGCAGTTTAATCGTACAGATATAGTTTCGGTTCTTATGAAGAGAAGAAAGGTAATTGAAGAAAGCGAACGTTCTGACAGTAGTTTAGGTTGGTTTACAGATAAAAGTGAAGGCAAACGGAAAGAGACAAAGCAGAAGAAGCAGACAAAACACAGAAAAAAATTTACACCCTCAGACACCCTCAGCCAGGTAGTGAAACAAGAAGCGAAAGTTCCGACAATGATCATATACCTAGTGATAATGAAAATCGGAATGCGCACCAAGGAACTATCGTGCAGGTATCTTCAAGCTCCCAATTAGGCCATATAGAAAAAAACGGATCTCCCGACGGTGGTTATATATCCGATAATAACGTAGAACTTAAACCCATATCTCCGCTACATCCTGAACCAAAGTCAGGAAAGCCACAGGTACTATCTAAGCCTGCTTATTTACAGATAAAATCCAAGGCTCCTCCTGTAAAAAGAGAGTGTGATACGAGTACAGTGGATAGTGAGATAAAAGACCCACCTACTCTTTCTTTTAAGGAGCGTGTTAGAAGGTTCGGAGATTAAAAGGAAAGTACTATAACTTCCCTTCTTTTTCAAAATAAGTTTACCTACGGATTTGATTGTACTAAAATTACTCAGTACAATCAAATTTATCAAATGCGCTTATCTAAATATTACCTGCCAACTTTAAAAGAGATCACGGCTAGTGCTGAAATTGCTTCTCACCGATATTCGTTACGTGCGGGCTTAATAAAGCAGACAGCGTCTGGCATTTATTCTTGGTTATCGCTCGGTCTGCACGTGCTTAGGAATATTGAAGATATCATCAGAGATGAAATGAATAAAGCTGGTGCAATTGAGGTATTAATGCCTTGTGTGCAGCCAGCAAGCCTTTGGCGAGAATCAGGACGCTATGATGATTACGGCAAAGAGATGCTGCGTATTAAGGATAGGCATGAGAGTGATATGCTTTTCGGGCCAACGCATGAGGAGGTAGCAGCTGATTTGATTAGAGGTATAGTAAAGAGTTACAAGGATTTACCACTTTGTTTATATCAAATTCAGTGGAAGTTTCGCGATGAAGTAAGGCCTCGTTACGGTGTTATGAGAGGCAGGGAATTTTTAATGAAGGATGCGTATAGTTTCGATATAGACTATGAAAATGCACTGAATTCATATAATTTGATGTACAAAACTTACATAAAAATCTTCAAACGCATGGGACTTACTCCAATTGGAGTAAGAGCAGACACAGGGCCAGTTGGAGGAAATTTAAGTCATGAATTTCACATATTGGCAAGCACTGGCGAGAGCACTTTATACTACGACAATAAATTTCCCGAGTTATTAGAAAGTGAAGATATTGAAAGTTTGAAAAGTATATACGCAGTTGCAGATGATATGCACGACCTCAAAACTTGCCCTATACCGCAAGAACAGTTAAGCGTTAGTAAAGGTATTGAAATAGGTCACATTTTTTATTTTGGTGATAAATATTCGAAGCCAATGAATGCAAAAGTCACCTCACACGATGGAAAGAATGTCAATATACATATGGGTTCGTATGGGATTGGGATCTCAAGGCTTGTTGGTGCGATAATAGAAGCTTTTCATGATGATAAAGGGATTATCTGGCCAGAGGCGATAGCTCCTTTTAGGATTGGTCTAATCAATTTACAAACGAAAACTAGCGAATGCGTGGAGATTGCAGACAAAATATACAAAGCTTTAAAAAACGATGAAGTGCTTTACGATGATACGGAGGGAAGCGTAGGAGTGAAATTTGCTAGAACGGACCTAATAGGCTTACCATGGCAAATAATTGTTGGAAAGAAAGCAGCAAGTGAAAATATAGTTGAAATAAAAAATAGGGCAACTGGAGAAATTGAGGAAATGCAGATTGAAGAAGCAATAAACCGCTTCAATGCAGAATGATACGCGGCATCGGCACTGACATAGTATATATACCAAGAGTATTGAAAATACTGCAGAAGTATGGGGAAAAATTCCTCAATAAAGTCTACACTGAGCAGGAAATAGAGATAAGCAGAAAGTACAACAGTCAAGAAATACAGGCAAAGTATTTTGCCAAACGCTTTGCAGCAAAGGAGGCTTTTGTTAAAGCATTAGGCAGTGGATTCAGCCAGGGCATTACAATGAAAAACATAGAAATATACAATGATATAAGAGGAAAGCCGCATCTAGCCATTGGCAAGGATTCTATCTCCAAGGACCACATAATTCACCTCTCCCTAAGCGATGAAGGGGGTTACGCTACTGCATTTGTTGTGATCTGCGGCTAGTTTTACAACTATTGTGATTTAAACGGGCCAAAAAAAACTGCTTGACAACTTTCGCCGTTACCCTTATAACGCTAACTATGGATTAGCCGAGGAAGAAAGAGTTGGAAATGGAAGGTTTTTTGCGTTGTAAAGAATATGAAATAAGCGTAGAAAAGATGTGAACTAAAAAGTTAATAGGAGATCTATGGCGAGTATGTTCAATTTCTAATCTGTT
>NZ_WQMP01000009.1:0-13558 GCF_013366855.1 Wolbachia endosymbiont of Madathamugadia hiepei | reverse complement strand
ATTTTTTCTACGCTTATTTCATATTCTTTACAACGCAAAAAACCTTCCATTTCCAACTCTTTCTTTATCGGCTAATCCATAGTTAGCGTTATAGATAATAAAGAATTTGCTGTAGTTAATAAAGACAATAAAGAATCTACCTTGGTTATTGGAGTAACGCCATATGCAACAAGACCAATTCCAGTTATAACGCTCCCAGTAAATAAGCCACCTAGGAACATAATTGCTTTTAGTGAATCACTCATATTACGATTATGTGGACCTGCAGATGGAGAAGTTGTGACGAGAGCTGCAATTAATGGCACTATGGAGATGCCGCCAACGATTCCACCTATTATCAGAGGTGAAAGACCGGTCAAGGTACTCAGTACAAGACCTATTAAAATGCTCACTATAGCCCCTATTATTGCTGCTATTCCCACCATCATTAAATAATTTAAACCAAACACTTTGCTCCTTTTCATACTTAAAATTTTTTTAGGTTTGTCTTGTACCCTAAAATTTAATTTTATATGTTATAAATGGCATGTCAATTAATTTATTTTACAGACTGGTTGTTCTCGGCTTAGTGCCATTTACATAGGTTTCAATGTCAAGTCTTGGATAATTCAGGTAACGCAAAGAGACTAATTAGCGCTCTTTGTCATCAGTATCATTTTCAGCGAAAGCTTCTTCCCATGTGCCTTGGGTTGCTGCACGGCTATATTCTGTTACTCTATTTTCAAAGAAATTCGTGTGTTCCACACCATTTAGTATTTCGTCAAGCCAGGGAAGGGGATTATCATTAATGTCATATATGGGTTTCAGGCCTAATTGCGTTAACCGTCTGTTTGCTATATAGCGTATATAATTGCGCACTTCTTCTGCAGATAGTCCTTCAACGTCCCCTAAATCAAAAGCAAGCTTTATAAATTCGTCTTCAAGCCCGACGATAGTGCGACATGCAGAATATAATTCCTCTTTGAACTCGTCATTCCAAATTTCATTATTCTCTTTAATAAACGTGTTGAATAAATTGATAATCGAGTTGGTGTGCAAAGTTTCATCACGTGCTGACCAAGCAATTATTTGCCCCATGCCTTTCATTTTCCCAAAACGTTGAAAATTAAGCAAAATTGCAAATGATGCAAATAACTGCAGTCCTTCAGTGAATGCACCAAATACTGCTAGAGTTTTAGCTACATGTTTTTTATCGTGTTTTTTACTCTCCTCGAATTCTAACATGTATTCATACTTTTTTCTCATAGCATCATATTTTAGAAATGCTTGATACTCACTTTCTGGCATGCCAATTGTATCTAGAAGGTATGAGTAGGCTGCAATGTGTATGGTTTCTATGTTAGAAAAGCTGGCAAGCATCATGCATATTTCTGTTGGCTTAAATATATTTGAATAATGCCTCATATAGCAGTTATTTACTTCAATGTCTGCTTGAGTAAAGAACCTAAAAATCTGAGTTAGTAGATTTTTCTCCACATTCGAAAGTTTAGTTTTCCAATCTTTTACATCGTCAGCAAGCGGAACTTCTTCCGGTATCCAATGTATCCTTTGTTGCTGTAGCCATGCATCATATGCCCAAGGGTAGTTGAAAGGTTTATATATTGGATCTGCTTTTAATAATGACATACAGCACCTAATTGTTTTCTGAAGTAAATATTATATTAAGCGATATCAAAAATCAGTCAATTTAACTTTTGCAAAATTTGACTACAGGTAGTTTATTAGTGTATTGTAATTTTACAGAGATTTATCAATAAAAATGCGAGCATTAATATTTCTTGTTTTACTACTTTTAGCAAGCTGTACACACACTATTCACAATCACGGAGCTCCAGGCATTAGCGTTGAATTATGGGACAGGATAAAAGTAGGTGATAATAAAGAAAAAGTGGTTCACACTTTAGGGTCGCCAACATTAGTATCTAAATTTGATGAAAATGTTTGGTATTATATCTCATATAAAATTAAACAATCTAATTTCTTAGGAAAAAGGAAATATAGCAGCAAGTCTCTGCAAATCTCGTTCGATCAGGATGATAGAGTTACAGATATAAAAGAAATTAACGTTGCAGAGAGATCTTTAGCTGTTATTGATTGAAAATCCGCTGAACAGATACAATCCACGATACTACTTTAGTAATAAATATTGAAGAAATTTGCCAAATAGAGAAAAAAAAGCAAAAGAAGCCCTGGTCAATACCTGTTCAAAAATATTGGCATCTTTTTAGTCTTAAACGCTGCAATCTAGCTGCTTTTAAACCGCAACTAACCTTAGCTTAATGCTTAAGAAATTTACTAAGCAGAAAAAAAGACAAAAGAAATCTCGTGGTAGAAGTTGCTCACTCTCTAATCCTGCAAATTGGCGTACTATACTGTCTTGAATGACTTATAAGCGCGTTTCAGCTTGTATAGGCAAAAACCTAGAAGTCTAGGTGAAATTAATAAAGACATGAGGTGCACATAGTGCAAAAAATTAAACATAAGACGCCAACGGTGATACTTTCGTCGTTTAATCTGCACAGATTGAAGCTAAATGAATAGCTCCAACTTTACGGTAGGGGTAACGGCGAAAGTTGTCAAGCAGTTTTTTTTGTTTCTGTCAGCTACCTAAATGACGACTAGGATTGTATAATAGTTGTACTGGAATCAAGTTTTTCGTATAATTTTATTAAAAAAGTATGAAAGGCCTATATATCAAGACTTACGGCTGTCAGATGAATGTTTATGACTCCGTTTTAATGGAGAATATAATTAAGCCTCTGGGGTTCAACGTTGCCAGTGACGCGGAGAAAGCTGATTTGGTGATATTGAATACTTGCCACATTAGAGAGAAAGCAGCGGAAAAGCTCTATTCAGAGCTTGGGAAGATCCATTCGTCACGAAAAAATAAGGAAATTACCATAGTGGTAGCCGGATGTGTAGCACAAGCAGAAGGCGAAGAAGTGTTCAGAAGAGCTCCATTTGTGGACATCGTTGTTGGTCCGCAGAGTATCGCTACTCTGCCGGAGCTGATAGTCAAAGCAAGCAGAAGTAAAGGTCATGTGATAAATACCGATTTTCCTGAGGTTGTAAAGTTTGATAAATTACCAGATGAGTGTTACGGTAATAGCCAAGGGTCTTCTGCGTTTCTCTCCATACAAGAGGGTTGTGATAAGTTTTGTACATTTTGTGTAGTGCCCTACACTCGTGGGGCTGAATATTCACGGCCAGTAAATGAAATATTCCGCGAAGCGCTGAAATTAGTTGCAAATGGAGCAAAGGAAATCAATTTGCTCGGTCAGAACGTCAATGCTTACCACGGGGAATGCGAAGGGAAAACATGGAATTTAGGAGAATTAATTGGTCATATCGCTAAAATTGAAAAGCTAGAAAGAATCCGCTATACAACCTCTCATCCACAAGATATGCATGAATCTCTCTACTTGGCGCATGCGGAAGAACCGAAACTCATGCCATTTATTCACCTACCTGTGCAGTCAGGCTCGAATAAAATATTACGCGTGATGAACAGAAAACACACTGCGGAGGAGTATTTGGAGATAGTAGATAGATTGCGCAAATTGAAACCTGAAATCGAATTTTCTTCTGATTTTATCGTTGGTTTTCCTGGAGAAACCGAAAGAGACTTTGAGGAAACTA
The DNA here is from genome assembly GCF_013366855.1 of Wolbachia endosymbiont of Madathamugadia hiepei. Lineage (NCBI taxonomy): Bacteria > Pseudomonadati > Pseudomonadota > Alphaproteobacteria > Rickettsiales > Anaplasmataceae > Wolbachia > Wolbachia endosymbiont of Madathamugadia hiepei. The sequence goes on along the minus strand of NZ_WQMP01000009.1, from coordinate 9,919 downwards.
TGAAGCTAGTCGAAAAAGTAAAGTACGCTCAGGCTTATAGTTTTAAATATAGCCCAAGACCGGGGACGCCAGGGGCGGAAAGGAAGGATCAAGTGCCAGAAGAAGTTAAAACAGAGCGCCTTCTTCGTTTACAGAAGCTAATTAGTGCACAACAATTCGAATTTAATCAGAGTGTGGTAGGCAAGACTATTTCTGTTCTATTTGGCGATAAAAAAGGCAAACATCAAAACCAAATTATTGGTAAAAGCCCATACATGCAATCAGTTTGCATTGATGATCCTGAAGATAAATACAGAAACAAGATAGTAAGTGTGAAGATATTGGAAGCTTGGCAGAATAGTTTGCTAGGGACAGGAATGCTTTTGAATTTGTGATTTTCCAGAAAGTCATATATTCTCTAAATTTATCCAGTTAGAATGAATATGAAGTCAAAGCATTATCCTGATACAACGAGTAGTCCTGATTTTTCGTCGTTAGAGAAGGAAATCATAAAATTTTGGCAGGAAAGCAAAATTTTTGAGCGGTCAGTTGAGGAACGTTCCAAGGACAATTGTTTTGTCTTTTACGATGGACCTCCATTTGCAAATGGATTGCCACATTATGGGCATTTACTCACTGGCTTCATCAAAGATGCATTTGCAAGATATCAAACCATGCTACAAAAAAGAGTTGAACGTAGATTTGGTTGGGATTGCCATGGTTTGCCGGCTGAGATGGGTGCGGAAAAGGAACTTGGAATATCCGGCAGAACTGAGATAGAAAAATTCGGTATTGAAAAGTTCAATAACCATTGTCGTACTTCTGTGATGAAATTTTCATCAGAATGGGAAAAGTATGTAAATAGGCAAGCAAGGTGGGTAGATTTTCATAATGACTATAAAACCATGGATAAGTCATTCATGGAATCAGTCATGTGGACATTTAAGCAGCTTTATAATAAGGGTCTAGTGTATGAATCGGTGCGCGTTGTTCCCTATAGCTGGGCATGTGAAACTCCATTGTCCAATTTTGAAACAAGGCTTGATAACACATATAGAGAAAAGACTAGAAAAGCTGTAACTGTTGCATTTGAGCTTTTAGAAAACCCGCAGCAGTTTAAACAAAAATGTAAATTACTTGCTTGGACTACAACCCCTTGGACGTTGCCGAGCAATTTGGCACTGGCAATAGGGAAAGACATTGAGTATTGTGCAGTGTCAGTAAATGGTGAAATCCACATCTTCGCTGAAAGCTACTTAGAAAAGTTTATCAGCCACCTCGAGCAAAACAATATTCCATATGAAAACTGCAGTATAAAACTTAGAGCAGATGATCTGGCAGGTTTCTCTTATAAACCACTGTTTTATTACTTTAAAGATACAAAAAATGCTTTCCGCGTTTTCATAGCAGATTATGTCACAGCAGAAGATGGTACTGGAGTTGTGCACACTGCTCCTGGATTTGGTGAAGAAGATTTTTATCTTTGCCAAAGCCATAATATTCCAGCCATTTGTCCAATTGATAACGGAGGGAAATTTACCGCTGAAGTTTGGGATTTAGCAGGAGTTCATGTCTTTGATACTAATGACACAATAATAAAGAAATTGAAAGAACAAGGAAATTGGTTCAAAACCGAGCAATATATTCACAATTATCCACACTGCTGGAGAACTGATACTCCTTTAATCTATCGCACCATGCCTTCTTGGTATGTTGCTGTGACAAAATTCAAAAGCAAAATGGTAGAGCTAAATAAGAGAGTTAATTGGATACCAAATCATATCAGGGATGGTCAATTTGGAAAGTGGCTTGAAGGGGCACATGATTGGTCAATTTCACGCAATCGATTCTGGGGTACGCCGATTCCCGTATGGAAGTCAGACGATGCAAGATATCCAAGGGTAGATGTGTATGGTTCGATAGCGGAACTAGAGCGAGATTTTAATGTTAAAGTGGATGACTTGCACAGACCATTTATTGACACTTTAACAAGGCTCAATCCTGATGACCCGACAGGAAAATCAGTTATGCGTCGTGTGCCTGACGTATTTGACTGCTGGTTTGAATCTGGCTCAATGCCATTTGCACAAGTCCACTATCCGTTTGAAAATAAAGAATGGTTTGAGAGTAATTTCCCGGCGGATTTTATCACCGAATATATAGCGCAAACTAGGGGATGGTTCTATACGCTTTTTGTGCTTTCGACTGCTTTATTTGACAGTGAACCATTTAAGAACTGCATATGCCACGGTGTTGTTCTCGATGTGAAAGGGCAGAAATTGTCCAAGCGTTTGAATAATTATGCAGACCCAATGGAGGTGTTTGATAAATACGGTTCTGATGCACTGCGTTTTCTTATGCTTTCTGGATCTATTGTTTGTGGTGGTAATTTGCTACTTGATAAAGAAGGAAACTCAATACGAGATGTTCTGAGAAACGTAATAAAACCTATTTGGAACAGTTATCACTTTTTTACCATATATGCAAATGCAGATGGAATTAAAGCTGAGGTTTGTAAGGATTATCAAAGCACTATTGATCGTCACATGATTTCCAAATGTTTTGAAGCTGTAGAAAGCATTCAAACTTCTATGAACAACTACAATTCTCAAGAGGCTTGTAAAATTCTGATAGATTTTTTTGAAGTGCTAAATAATTGGTATATTCGTCGCAGTCGCGAGCGTTTTTGGAAAAGTGATTTAGATCAGGATAAGACTGACGCTTATAATGTTCTATATACGGTTTTTTATTACGTATTAAGAGCGGCAGCTCCTTTATTGCCGCTTATAACGGAAACTATATGGCAGGGGCTTAAATATAAAGAAACATCTGTTCATTTGGCCAATTTTCCACAATTAGAAAAGTTTAATAGCGAGCTCATTGCTAAGATGGATTTAGTGAGAGAGATATGCAACTCTGCACTCTCTATCAGAAACACCTTTAATATACGTATCAGACAGCCGCTTGGCAGTATGATCATTTATCACAAGTCTTCCTGTAGTTTTCTTGAAAGTGAACCGCTTTCTGTCATCCCAGAGTTCTCTCCTGTCACCCAAGTAGCTGACACCGGGATCCAGTGTGCTGCAGATTTAAATGAGTACCAGGAGATGATAAAAGATGAGGTGAATGTAAAAAGCGTGGAATTAGTAAATAGACTTGAAGGTATTGCATCACTAGAGTTAAAACTAAATTTCCCACTACTTGGAAAGAAGGTTCCAGACAAAATCAAGAAACTAGTTCAATATGTCAAGGAGAAAAAATGGAGGCAAGTTGGAAATGAACGGATATTTCTAGGAGATGAATCAGAGAACTATATTATGGAAAAAGGTGAGTATGAACTGTTATTAAAAGCAAACAGTAAATATTCCTCTGTGTTTGATAATAACAAAGGAGTTGTTATCCTAAACACTGAACTAAATGATGAATTAATTCTAGAAGGGCTTGCAAGAGATGTTGTGAGGCTCATCCAGGAAACTAGAAAACAAGCTGATTTTCATATATCCGATAGAATCAGAGTAGTAATCAAAACAGAGGATGAGAAAATTAAAGAAGCGGTGAATATGTGGAGTGAGTATATAAAAGAACAGACTCTTGCCTTATCTTTAGAAATTAATGTAGAAATTGAAACCAGCTTCTATTCCAAGGAATACCAAGATTTGATTGTTAGTATTAAGTTAGATTGTTAGTAGTTGCAAATTGTTAGTATTTATGCTATATTTTAGGTAATTGGGATAAGGTTATGGTATGAATGCTGTTGTAGGTCCTGGTATAGTTATTGGCTTAACTAATGGTGGTTTAGGTAAAAAAGAACCTATTGCTGTTTCCAGTTCGGTGAAAGAGGGGAAATTTTTTGGTGGTATGACTTCTGGTTTTAACATTCCACTAAGTATATTTCGTTATGAAGGTTATGACTCTGACTTTTTTACTCCCTGGTATAATATACTAAGAGAAATATTTGAAGAGATAAAGAGAATGTGCCCGGAAAAACGGGTGTTGAATTTAGCTCTGTTAGTTTTAATGCTTCCTTATATTGCTTCTGTTTCATTGGGATTAGTAGTATATAACAGATCTAAAGCAGATGGTAAAATACAAGCCAGTCCGGAGGGAAATGAAACAAAAAAAAGTGAGGTAAGTGAAAGTACAGCAAAAAGATTGGCATATAGTGTTCTTGCTGCAATAGCGATTCTTGTTAATATAGTTGTGCTTGTCACCTTAATTATTCCTGCAACACTAGCTTTGGCTACTTTTTATCTTTCAAGTAAGAAGTTATCTCATTCTTTGATTGCTACTGTTAAAATAGGTAGTGGGTTGTATAAGAATGAACACCAGAATATTGAGGTATCTTTTCACGAGATAGATGCTGGTGAGTCAGACATTAGGTGGGATATGGAAATTAAGTTTCCACCACAATTTGAACAGTTACTTAAAGATTTGCGCGAAGATAAAAATGATAAGCTATTTGTTACACAAGATGCAGAGCATAACACCATACTAAAACTATCAGCCAACATCCACTTAAAAAATGGTCTTAAGCCTTTACGTAATGAGATCAGGGGTGTGCTTGCAACTTCGATTCAAGGATTCACAAAGGCTATGGGAGAACTGTTAAAGCTAGACAAAAAAGATATTACATATGGGAAACTGCAGGAATTTTTCAACGAGTTCAGACTGAAAGCGGTGAACAGTGTAGATTCTAAATTGACAAGTCACTTAATACAAGATGCTCACAAAGTTGCCTTTATACAGGCAATCAAAATTGTACAGCAAAGAAGAAAAGAAGGTTTTTCATTAGAAGAAAGACTGAAAGAAGTATTAGTAGAACAAGAATTAAAAAGCCAGGGTAAGGAATTACCAAGTAAAAAACGGATTGTAAAACATGCTTTAAAAAATTTAGGAAAAAAAGATAAAGATAAGGAAGAAATACCTAGGGCTGTTGATGTTTGTGAGAGCGTGTATCCTAAGGAAACAGAGAAAGTTCTAGATAATGCTGAACAGGAGATTGAACGTTTAAGAAAAATAGGGCAAAAAAGATATGATGAGATGTATGAAAAATTAAAAGAAATATGTGAAAATGGAAGAACCAGTAATTCAACAGATGGTGCTTTAAGAAGAAAATTAGAGGATCTCTTTAAATTCGAGTATGATGGTCAAGAGGTTGAGAAGAAGCTAATGGAATCAAAAATAAGAAAAGCTAAAGTTGTGTTAAGTCAATCAGGTGTACTGAATAAGGAAAAGCAGTGCCTAATGGAACGACTTGAAGATTTAGAAAAAGAGGTAAAAGGTCTTTCAAATGAGGAAGCTTCAGATAAAATAAATGATTTCATAGAAGTAGCGTATTCAGAAATAGTCAAACATGGAGTGCAAAATTTACTTGGGCAACAAAAGAAGATGCTATTGAAGAAAATTGAAGATTTAGTATCTTTACTCAACGAATCGAAAGGAATGTACGATGGTGAGGACAACGAAGTTACTTTGTTATTTGATAGGAGACTTGAGGATATATTGCATCTAGAAAAAATGATCAAAGAGTGCTTAGAACAAAAAGAGTACGATTTATTGAAAGAAAAAATTGAAAAGCAAAGTGAAGATATTAGGAAATCCATGAGGAACGGCAAAGATCTTTTGTGCTTTCTAGACAAAGATTTAATAGATGGACACTTAGGCAGTAATAGAAAGTTTATAAAGTTGCTAGAGCAATTAGGATCTGAAAAAGAGGAATTATTAATAAGTGAAGAAGCAAAAAATGACTATAGAGAAGAACTAACATCTCGCGAAAAAATAAAATTTGCAATCATAGAAGATGATTTACTAGAGATATTCAAGCAAAAAACTTTTAATGAAGAAGAAATCAAGAAGTTATTAGAAAAAGCAGAACTTGAATACTACTTAGCAGAGAAATGCATCAAATATCCTGTGATTAGAACGAAAGATAATATCAAACACTTTTGTCAGGCTTTATTGTCTCCTTTGATAGGCAATTTGGTGGAAAAGATAATAAATCACGTATCAAAGGATAATAAGAGTAATGCGTGGAGCCTGACAAATTTGTATAAACGTTTTCGTATCGCTATTAATTATAATATAGTTGGATTGTCAGCTACAAACGACAGTAGCACAGAAGGAAAGGCGTTAAAAGTGGCACACGACACTTATGAAGAAGTAAAGACATTGCTTAAATATTTCGAGTCAAGTTATGAGGAAGTGAGGGGCTTGATAGGTAACGTATTTTCTGATGATGGTGAAACATTTAAAAAGAATATATGGCCTAAAATAAAAAATCATTTGTGTGAAGTATGGGATAGATTTTTTAAGGGTATTGAATTCACGTTAATCAGCAAGGATAAGAACATCAATCAAGAAACAGTAAACACTGAGTTAGGTCAATTTACAATACAAAAACATAATTCTATTGGCGGCCTAGTAGCAGGAGCATAATATACTATCTTGCTAAGTAATTATAAATAGCTGTAATAATATCACTACTATCACAGCTCATTTGAGCAAGTTCAGCGTTTCCACCGCAACCTCTTCCAGTTACGGTAGATACCAGCTCTTTTGCGCTGATCTTATCAGTTAAGTCTTTGCTTACTTTGACAATCAGCACTGTTTTGTTTTTTTCCGTTGCTGTGAAAGCTATTACAGTTTTTGGTTTTTGTTGCTGCAGAACAAATTCCCTTATTATACTTACTGGAATGTCAGTGAAAGCATGGCTTACGAAATTCATTCCATTTATTTCAGTGTTTTTTATGTTCTCTGCACTTGCGAGCTTTTTATAAAGGTTTTTTATTTTAGCTTCGGATTCCTTACGCTCTTGGCTTAAAATACTAAGTCGGCTTATTATTTCGTTTATTGGCGCTTTTACGGATTCTGCAACTTTTTTCAAGTTGATTTCATTATCACGCACATAATTAATTGCTTCTTGACCGGTCAAAGCTTCGATTCTTCTTACTCCAGACGCAATAGAACATTCTGTTACTATCTTAAACAGGCCGATTTCTCCAGCGCGCTCCACATGCGTGCCGCCGCATAACTCCTTTGAATCTCCAATGCTTACCACTCTTACTTGGTCGCCATACTTTTCGCCGAACAATGCCATAGCTCCTTCGTCTATTGCCTGATTCATGCTCTGAATTTTTGTAGATGTAGAAAAATTTTCTCTGATTAGAGAGTTTACCATATCTTCTATTGCAAACAGTTGATCCTGAGTAACTTGAGTGTTGTGGCTGAAGTCAAATCTCAGTCTATCTGGTGCAACTAAGGAACCTTTTTGAGTAACGTGGTTACCTAAGATCTTTCTCAATGCAAAGTGCAGAAGATGTGTAGCTGAATGGTTTCTTCTTAGGTCTTGCCTTCTTTTCTTGTCAATGCTTGCTGTAACTGTGTCACCTTTACAAATTGAGCCAGATTTAACCATGCACCTGTGCAAATACAGGTCGTTAATCTTATTGGTGTTTCCCACTGTAATTACACCTAGGTCTGGTGTCATTCCGGCGCGTGGCGATGGCTCAACTGGGATGACAATAAAATTTCCAGTGTCCCCCACCTGTCCACCTGATTCGCCATAAAAAGGTGTTTTATCAAGTATAATGGTTATCTTCTCTCCTTCTTTTGCAGAATCAATAACTTCATTTTCAGGAGAAATTATGGCTATTACTTTTGCATCCTCTACTTCATCAAATTCATAACCAACAAATTTTGTTTTGCCAAATTCATCGATCAAATCGAACCATACTTGCTCAACAGACTTTTCACCAGATCCAGCCCATTTAGCACGTGCTCTCTCTTTCTGCTCTTTCATTGCATCATCAAAACCTTTTTGGTCAAAATTTATTTTCCTCTCTTTTAAAATATCAAGTGTAATATCCAGAGGAAATCCATAAGTGTCATATAGCTTAAACGCTGATTTTCCTGGCAGAGTATCGCCTGGTTTTAAATCTGCAGTAAATTTTTCCCAAAGATTAATGCCTTTCATCAAAGTATCTTTAAAGCTCTCTTCCTCTGATTTTAACGTTGTCTCTATTGAACTTTTGGCTCTAATCAGTTCAGGATAAACATCTCCCATATAAGCTGAGCTTGAGCTATCTATCAGCACTGGAAAAATGCGATGGAGTAGAGAGTCATTATATCCAAGCAGGTGGATATAACGTGCAGCCCTCCTAATTAATCTGCGCAGTACGTAGTTTCTGCCTTCATTTCCAGGGAGTATTCCTTCTGCAATTAGAAATGCGGCTGCACGAAGATGATCCGCGATGATCTTATGAGCTACTTTATTTTCTGTATTTCCACAGAGCTCTTGCGACTTATTTATCAGAGCAGAAAACAGATTAATATCATAGTTATCATGAACGTTTTGCATGACAGCTGCTATTCTCTCAAGGCCCATTCCAGTATCGATGCATTTTTTTGGTAATTTTTGCAAATCACCTTCTTCATCTTTATTAAATTCCATGAATACCAGATTCCAAATTTCAACAACTCTATCGTCATCTTGTAAGTTAGGATTTGCATGATCATAAAAAATTTCAGAACATGGACCACATGGACCAGTATTACCCATGCTCCAAAAGTTGTCATCTGTTGCAATTCTGATGACTTTATCATCTGAAAAACCACTTACCTTATGCCAAATCTCATATGACTCATCATCAGTGTGGTAGACAGTTATGGATAGTCTATTTTTATCAAGAGACAATTCTTCAGTAATGAATTTCCACGCAAATTCTATCGCGGTTTCTTTAAAGTAATCACCGAAACTAAAATTTCCGAGCATTTCAAAAAATGTATGATGCCGAGTTGTATAGCCAACATTTTCAAGATCGTTGTGTTTACCGCCTACTCTTAGACACTTTTGGCTTGAGACAGCGCGTTTCATCTCAGTTTTTTGTAACCCGGTGAAGATGTTTTTGAACTGCACCATACCAGCATTTGTAAACATGAGTGTTGGGTCATGCTCTGGGATCAAAGGAGAAGAAGAAACCTGCTCATGGTTGTTACTTATAAAAAACTTTATAAATCTTTCTCTAATTTCGTTTAGCTTCATCATTTTTATTGAGATTATCTATGAATAATAAGTTGTAATGAGAGTAAAATCAATTCATCACTCTGGATATTAATATATACATTATTTAATATAACAAAAGTAATACTTACATAAAAATTTTAATGAAAAGATATAGACTGAAACTTTCAATTTGCTAGTATAGTGAATATTAATAAATTTAGAAATAGATGTATGACAAAAAAATCACGAAACGCCTCACAAAGAGAAGAAATGACACCATTCGAGGGAAAGGCAACAGTTACTATTTTTTCTAGCTTGGAAGACATAGAAAAAGGAAGAAAAATATACTTTTCATTGAAAGGAGAGGGTTTAACAATTGATACTTTTAGTATATCTGACAATTCACACAGGTTATGCTTTGTTGTTGGGATAACAAAAAAGATTCCCACTCCTGAAGAGTGTTGTAGATTGATGATTAACAATATTATTTCAGACTTGAAGAGTGGGAGAACAAAAAGCAAAACAGAGTATGATTTCAGAGAATTCGACGAAAGGTATCTAAAAGATTTAAAAGGACTTTTCAGTCACAAGACTACAACAACTAGTTTACAGGAAGAACCTACTACTGAAAGAGTTGAGCATGAGACGCAGGCTACTGGGGTTACTGATAGTACAACAACAGAATTATTTCAATCGGAAAAACCTACTACTGAAAAAGTTGAATATGAGGTGCAAGAAGATAGCAAATATGTTGCCGCAGCTTTAAAACAACAAAAATTTGATTTTGCTTCAACAAACGCAACAGGAAATACGAGTGGTGTAATACGAGAAATGATAGAATCAAATACTAGTCTCTGTGAACAAAATTTTAGAGAAGCCATATGAGAGAACCAACGAAGTTTAAAAAACCCATAAAAACCTCAGCAGTCTTGTCAAATC